>JAGYOE010000049.1 GCA_018399755.1 Bacilli bacterium | reverse complement strand
ATGTTTTTCTACTCCTCCTCCTTTAGCAGGAATACCTTTTTGTCCTATTATCGCTATTTTCATATATAATATTTTATCATCTTAATGATTAATTATATGATATATTTTGATTTTTGTCAAGGTAAATAAAAAAGTCTCGGTTTTTTGCCAAGACTTTTATTTTTTTAGTTAATTTTTTTCATTAACTCTACATTATTGACTCCGAGAATAAAATATGGATTTTCAGAATTTTTTCTTTTCATAATAACCCAATAAGGTTTATCAAAGATAAAATTCCTTGGTTCCCCAGATTCAATTTTCATACCTCGAGTCATTTTTATAACAGCTTCATTTTCCACTTTAGCTCCTTTTTCATCCATTGCAAATTTTATACTTTCCATCATTTGAGCAATAAAATATTCTTCAAACCCTTTGTTTGCTAAATATCTATTAGTTAGTTCAACATAATCTCTATGATGGTCAAGGTATAAATTAGGAGCTTCAAAATTATCAGATTCATCAATAGAAGTAAAATCATTTTTAATGTTTTCTATTATTTCATTTACAACCAATTGAGGACTTTCCATGTCATAGCCTTTTGCTAAGATTAATTGATCCTCATCATTTTTTAGTTGTAAGCTAATAATAAATTTTTCATCACTACTATAGTTGATGATTTTTACATTTTTTTTCTGATTTTCTTCTTGAGCATAAAACCCTTTCACTTTTTGATCATTAAAGTAAACATCTTTTTTTTCGAAAACAGTTTTATACTTAACTTCTTTGAAGAAATAGGCATAAGATATAATATCAGTTGGATGTAAATCAACATTCAAATCAGCAAAGCTTCTTGATGGAAATTTCTTATTTAATTCATAATTAATTTCATCAACAATGCTTTGTCCGTATCCACTTTTGATATAATAACTTTCTTCATTCAGGTCGTCTTTGGTAAATATTGGATTATTAAATTTTTCTACTATGTTTAAAGCGGTCTCATCATCTGTTTGCAATTTTAAATTTTCTTGCAAAACATTTTCATTTAACTCATTCCAAGCTAAATTCATTGCGCCACCCCATACATAGTTTCCCTTATAATCACTTCCAATATAATTACCCTCAATATTAACTTTCGTGTCTTGTACAACATGCGGTTGCATCGGAATTTGTTGTTTTTCACAACTGGTTAAAAGAATTACGAATACAACAAATGGTGTTAAAAATAATAATTTTTTCATAACCTTTTGTTTTAAATTAAAAATAATTCCTATAATAAACTATAAAATTCTTTTTCACTCTCTACTATCAATTTTAATTATAAAACATCATCAGATTCCCAAACGAAACAATTTTCATTTGACTTGTAAAAAGCAGATCCATTCATTTTTGTGTATACTCCTTTATCATATCGATCAGGCTCAACTCGCAGACGATATTCTCCAGCTCCGTTGATAGGAGTAGTGTATTTAATATAACCACTACCACCAAACCACTTAGTGTCTTGCTGATTTGACCAAGCATCTTCTTCATTAACCTTAAAGCGAACTTTAGGAGAATTTATTTCTCCATCAGTGTAATCAAGTATGTTTATATAAACATTTATTTGATTTTCACTCTCATTAACTTCAAAGCGAATTTCAGGATTACCCCCAGTATCACCTAAGTAACCAGGAATTTCATAATAATAATCATATCTATCAACAAGTCTTCCATTTAAAAAACCTACTCTTAAACGATTTTCTTCATCAGAAAAAAATCTTGATTCATTCATTATAGCCCAAATAAAGTCATTTTCATCATCTTTTCTAAAGCCTCCATAAGCCAGTGAATAAACTTCATTATAGGTTACAATTTCAAAATAAACTCTTGTAGAACTAGTATCTGGTGATATTCTTATAACATCCCAGCTACTTTCAGGATTTGATCCTTGATACCCAAAAGGTCCATTTTCAGGAACTGGCGGATTAGGGATATACTCCTTAGCTCCACTAACGATATACCTAATTTTTCCTTCATAATTAGGCTCATTGGATGAGTGTAGGCTAAAAACAGTACTTGTTTTTGACTCAACAATTATAACAATCTCATCTTGAGCAGAGTTGTTGCCATCTGTAACAGTTACAGTAACATTGTATGTGCCGGATTCATTATATACATGATCTACTTGTTGACCATATGCATTTTTACCATCACCAAAATCCCATTCCCATTGACTAGGGTTTCCATTAATAATAACGGCTTTCATAATTACTCGTATATCACTAGCTATGTAAGCAGTGTCTACACTTTCAAATACATTATGAGACTTTAGCATAATATCAGTACTTAACACTTTCTCTGTATCTTTCTTTGCAAACTCATACTTTTGGCACGAGAAGAAGATAGATGCAACAAATAAAATCATTAATATTAGTATCAACTTTTTCATAATAAGCTCCTTTTTTAGTTATTTAATTGTAAAAAACATTTCATAATATATTACTAAATAATATCTATTTTGTCAAGTAATATATTCTATAAAACAAAAAAAGAGCTACTTAAAGCTCCTTTTATAACAATATTCTAATTTTATATAATAATACTTTATGTACATATCTTATATCCAACGTTTTTTAATAAAATATATTAAAATAGTTAGGGAACTAGTAATCATTAAAGTTATAACAAATATAAATCCATTTTCATTATCAACAAAAGGCATATTATTGGTAACATTCATACCAAATACAGAAGCCAATAAGTTTAAAGGTAATACAATAACAGAAAATATGGTAAGTATTTTCATGATATTGGTTATTCTAAAATTCATCATTGACTCATTAGTAGTATAAAGAGCATCTATATGTTCTTTTTGATTGTCTGTTATTTCCCAAATTCTTTTAGAGCTATCTACTAATTCAGTATAATATTTCTTTAATTCTTTTCTGGGAACAATACTACTTTTCATTGACATTAATCTTTTTAATATATTTTTGTGACTTTGAATAATTTTACGAATATTTAAAATGTTTCTTTTTAAATTAAGTATTTCTGTATTTAATTTTTTTGGTAATTCAGAAAAAATCTTTTTATCTACCTTGTTAACTTCAATACTATTACTATCTAATAATTTATAATTCTCAGTCATTAATTTTTTAAGTATTTCATATAATACTATTGCTGATGATTCTAACTCATATGAAAGCATTGAATTATTATCTTTTTTACAAGAATTAAAAAAGTCATCTAAAACCTTAATATTTTTATTGTGTAAAGTAATGATGTAACCATGACCAACAAAAAAATCAATCTCACCTGCAATTATTTGTTTATCACTATTGCTATTATAAACAGGGAAATGTAAGATAACAAAAAGATAATCCTTCTTATCTTCAATAATCGGGCGTTGTGAAGTTACCTTGGCAGTAGAAGCTTGTATATGTTCAGTATTAAAACTATACTTTTTTCTTAGATACTCAAGCTCTTTCTTACCAGCATTTACAATATTATACCAAGACACATGTTTAGATTCATCTTTAGGATTATTAATAATAATCTTTTCAATTTTGTTGCTTATTTTTTGGTATTTAGACATAATATAATTAAATTATTTCTTTAAATATATTATAGCACATACTTTATACTAAAAAAAGAAAATGTTATACTAAAATATATGATTAAAATATTAGGAATAAAAATAGATAATATAGATAAAAAAACAGCTAGAGAAAAAATAGCTAACTGTTTAAATACTAATAAAGCCTGCTTTATTACCACTCCCAACCCTGAAATTATTTTAAAAGCACAAGAAAATGAAGAATTTTTCTATATCTTAAATAAAGCAAACATTTCTTTAGCTGATGGATTTGGACTAAAATTAGCTGCTAAATTAATGTGGAAAAAAATTGAACGCTACACTGGCGCTGATTTAAGTACTGATCTTTTATGCTTAGCAGAAAAAGAAAACAAAAAAGTTTTAATTTTAAATTGGACAAAAAGCTTATCCACTAAAGATGACATTGAAAAAGCAATAATTTCAAAATATCCGAAGCTAAATTTTTTAGTTATAGATAGTGAAAGAGTAAATACTGAAAATCTAGATTGGTCAAAAATCAATGATTTTCAAGCTGAAATTCTTTTAGTTAATTTTGGTGCCTACTATCAAGAAAAGTTTATTTATCTTAACAAACATAAATTTAATAATTTAAAAATTGCTGTAGGGATTGGTGGGGCTTTAGATTTCTTAAGTGGAAAAATAAAAAGAGCTCCCAGGATTATTAGAACACTAGGAATAGAATGGTTATGGAGATTATCTCAAGAGCCAAAAAAAAGATGTAAACGGATATTTAATGCAGTATTTGTTTTTAGTTTTAAAATATTTATATGGAAGTTTGTTCAACCTTTTAAATATAGAAAAAATGTAGTTTGTTTGTTATATAAAGAAGATAAAAATAGCGATAAAAATAAAATATTAATAGTAGAAAGAAAGGATGAAAAAAATCATTGGCAATTACCACAAGGTGGAACAGAGGGTGAAAGTTTGGAAAAAGCTGCAAGCAGAGAAGTGGAAGAAGAATTGAATTTAAATCCAAAGCATTTAAAAATAATTGCTAACTACAGAAATCTACATAAATATACTGTACATGTCTGGCCTAAAAAAATGAATAGAAAATTAAAAGCTATGTCAGGATATAAAGGACAAAAACAAGGTTTAGTTATTTTTAATTTTTTAGGAAATGATGAAGATATAAAAATTAATTATTTTGATCACAGAAATTGGCAATGGATAAGTGAAGATAAATTAATATCTAAAGTACATAAACACAGGAAGGAAGCTACCAAAATTTTTTTAAACAAATTTAAAGAAACTAAAAAATTGTAATTATTAATAGAAATTAAATTATTAATAACTTGGCAGAAACAAATACTTTGATATAATCAAGCTATATATAATATAACTAATCAAACTATATAA
>JAGYOE010000048.1 GCA_018399755.1 Bacilli bacterium | reverse complement strand
GATGCCTTAGGGACAGGGTTTAAAGGTTGGAACATGCCTAAGCGAACTTACCTATTTGGTTAGTTGTCGTTTTAAAAGAGTAATCGCAGATTACTTTTGTTCTATAGAGAATATTTTCTCTATCTATATATTATTGGATATGAAAATAAGATATAAAGTGATTAAATTAATAGTTTTAGGGTTATATTTAGGGGTGAAATAGTTAACTGAATAAATAAGATGGTTTTATCTAGTTATTATTGTCTATATTGTCACCTTCCACTACGAAATTTTATTTAAAATAAATTCTATTATGATGGATATATTTTAAAATGCATTTTATGTGTTTATAAATATTAAAATCACAATTTTAATGTAAGAATAGCTTAAAAAAACTATTGTATTTAATGATTGATATTAAAATTAATATTATATTGATGGTGCTACTTTATTAACATAACAAATGCATATGAAGTACTATTTATTGGAGTAATTAGAATCTTTTATTAAGTGTCTATGATTTGTTTTAAACATACAAGATTACTAGAGTAAAGGTTTTTATTCATACTGGAATAATGTATCTTATATTCCACTATAATATAATAACGTAGAATATAACTTTGTATATTCTATGTTATTATGCTATAATGTTGTCAAAGGAGTAGATTATTATGAGGTTTGTAACATATGAAAAGAGAGAATGGAATTATTCTGGAAATATATTTTATGTGCCTAGATCAAAGAGGCGGCTATTAGAACAAAAGTATAAAAGCGCAGTCATAAGTGATTTATCAAGTATAGATATTAAGTTAGATAAAAATACTAATAGTTTGCTTCAGGAAGTCATAGAAGAATTGGTTAAATTAGATTTAACCATGAAGAACGAATCTTTTGCATTACCAACGCTTCTATTAAGATCAGAGGCTTTATCAAGTTCTCAAATCGAGAATTATAACTCTAGTAATAAAAGTGTTGCTATGGCGCAATTAAATGGTAGCAATAAAACACAAGCTAATATTATTTCTGGAAACCTAAATGCAATTATATATGCTCTTAGTAATCAAGAGACCATTGATTTATCTTTGATAAAATCCATACATTATGAACTTATGAAAGAATCCGAAGAAGGAAATCCTGGGGAAATTAGGGTTGTTCCTAATTGGATAGGGAAGTCTAGCTTATCACCACACAATGCAGATTACGTTCCGCCACATCCTGAGTGCTTAGGAAATGATTTGAAAAATTTGATAGACTTTATTAATAGATATGATTTACACCCTTTTGTTAAAGGTGCTTTTGCTCATGCATATTTTGAAAGTATTCATCCATTTGAAGATGGAAATGGTAGAGTAGGTAGGATTTTGTTTCAAGTCATATTGAAGCAAACTGGATTTTTAAACGACTTTAATATACCTCTGTCAACAGAACTAGTTAAAGATAATGAAGGATATATCAATAGTTTAATAGATTTTAGAGACGGAAATTATATTTCAATCATTAATTTATTTTGCCAAAAAGCACTCAGTATAACCTCTAAAGTATATAAACTAATCAATGATATTGATGATGTTAAAAATAAGTGGATTAATCAAATAAAAGCAAGACAAGATGCATATGTGTGGAAAATGATTGATGAGCTTATTTCACAGCCCGTTATTGATGTTACATATTTTAAAAAGAAGTTCAATTGGAATGATCAGGCTATTAGAAATAATATTGATATATTATTAAAAAATAATGTTTTGAAAAAAACAAATGACTTCAAAAGGAATGTCATTTATGAATGCAAAGAGATATTAACAATTTTGGATAATTTCTAATCTTTATATAACAAAAAGATTGATAGTGAATGGTTTTTCAAGAAATGGACACATTTATTGAGAATTCATTGATTAGAATGAAGCGTTTCATTCAACATAAGAAAAAATTAATTATATGTTTTATAGTGTTATATCAGGGGGAACCATAATTGATAAAACCAAATTACCCTATATTTAGTTCATTGTTTTCCTTGATTAACAAATCTTTTTCATGGAATCGAATCTCCCTTATAAGCCCCCCAGCATAAATACATAAAGTTAGCTTAATCGCTAACTTTTTTTGTTATTATTGAATATTGTGTTTTAAATTTTCTTCTAATAGTGTATTGTATAATTAAACAAGTCAAATTAGAATAATTATTTACAAGTAGATAAATAAATGAATTTAGTACAATATAATTCATAAATATCATATAAATACTAATTATTTACGATAATGCATTAGATATAGAGGTTGAGGTGATAAAGTGATTAAATTATTAAGAAAATATAAATCTACAATAATTCTTTCATTTATTGTCATCTTTTTAATTGGTTATCAAGTTTATCGCATTACTCATCTAGATTTACATTATTTAGGTGAAGAAGTAAGCTTTCATATAGCGCCGAGTTATATTTTCCTTTTAGCGATTGTACCACCATCACTAATTCTTATTGTTTTGCTTCCGGGGTTATTCATAGTATTTATTTCTTTTAAATTACCTATTCATAATCCTAAATTTAGTAAATTACATTTAGTATATGAAGAATTATTGAATAAATCTTTTATCAGGATATTTAACCGAAGTAAAAGCTATCAGGTTATTCGCTGTTGATTCATTATTTTTGCCATATAATTTAGTAAAAATAATGAAAAGGAGAAAATAATTGAAAAAATTAATTATAGTTGCCATCCCAAGTATATTACTTATGGCGATTATTTCTATATATGTTTTTATTCCATCCATACTACCTGTATGGTTTGTTATTAGACATATTGGAATATACTTATTATTTGTTTATCTAACAATTCTAGGAACTGTTTGGATATATAAATTTTTATTAAAAAAAATTCATACTTCTACTCGGCTTTGGATTATCAGAGGATTGGTAATGATAAGCGGAGGAATCATTTTACTAGGAGGAAGTGAACTCCAATTATATTTAGTGAATGCTTATGAAATTCCGCCTGTTATGGGTTGTGTATATTATGATAAATATGATAATTTGATTTATAACTCGCAATACCGTGGGGTTTGTCCTGAATTAGAAGATTTAACCTACACGACATTAAATTCGGAAACAACAAATGATTCTGTTCTAGAGACACTTACTTTTGATGTTAAAGAAGAAATAATCAAGATAATAGACAATGAAGAATATAAGAACTACTTGAATGTTAGCATTGAAATTGAATATTATTTAATTGATATTTCGGAAGTAACTACTGTACAACAAAAATCAATTCAATCTATAAGAATTTTATCAGATGAATATGTACATGTTAAAAATCTACAAACAGGGAATACAAGTCATGTACGTAATAGATATTTGAAAATTGTTGAAAATGAGTTAGGAGAAACTTTTTTTGATGATGAGGTTACCGAATCTACGACAAGATCAACAATAACAGAATATTCAGAATCTCAAACATACACGATTGATCATGATCAAATCTATGGGCTTGATGATATTTCAAATGCCAATATTACTAATTTAGAACCTATCATTACTATCCAAGAAGCTATATATACAGAAATTTCTGATGAAGAAAATGCATTAGAAGATAATGGAATTAATATAATGGGTCTTTATTATGATATTGAAATGACAGAAAAAATGATTGAAAACGGAATTGAAAGTGATTTGGTGATGTTTGCTGAAGGAAGAAGAATGAATACCATTAATAGTCTAAACCTTATTCCTGAAGAACTGTATAGAGAACCAATTGGATTTAGGTCGAGATATGGAGAAAGTCAATGGTGGAATTATTCTGAACGATATGATATATCTAAGGGAGCAGTTTATCCCTCAAAAGATATTGAAGTAGGATATCAGTATCATAGCGATGTATTTCAAAGCAATGAATTAAAATATTTAGATTATTATACAAAAACTGATGAACATTATGAAAGTACAGAAGAAGTATCTATTAGCAAATATGAAAGAGATGAGAGTACATATTTAATAGATCAAGATAGAAGCATCGAAGTGGTTTTGACTGATTATGGAAGGAAATTAACCTATTATTCTTCAACAAGAGCGGATAATGGAAAGTACACAATTTTGCCTGATATAATTAGTGAGTTGTCAAAGGATGATATTATTTATTCAGATTTTATGCCTTTAACAATGTTTTATAACTCAAAAGAAATTTTATTTGATGTTTCAATCTATAAACCATTTTATGTAATACCCCAGAATAATTTATTATTTTATGGCGTGGAAACTGGCGTTTTAGTTTACTTATAGTTTTTGGGCAATCTTCGGATTGCCTTTTTCTTTTCTGTTATTTTCCACTAATTCATTATGAAATTTTAGAATTATTAATAATAATATCTAAAATATCTTCGATTATTGATGTATTTATATAAAAAAAACATATTAGATCTTTAATAACCTAATATGTTTTTTGTGTTTCTGTTAATTAAATATTATTAATTAATTGATTTTGTTTTAGTAGTGTACTTATATCAATCTATGGTATCATCAGTGTCATTACCGTATTGATAATCTGGCAATGTAACTGAATTAAGAATTGTTTCTGGATCACTGATTAGTGATGCTTTGATATATTGATTTGATACAGTGTAAAAGTATTGGTCGATGAATTTGATTTTATATACGTATACTTCTTCATCGGTATTTTGATCATGGGTGATAAAACCTGCTTTTTCTAATCCATCAACATCATCAAAGTGATAAACCAAGATACCACTATTGTAGCTGTATCCGTTTGCTTCGCTATAATCATAGGTTGAAAATGGTAATGCAATAACGCCTTTTCCTAAATCTACTAATAAATCTTTGTGATTGTATCTCGCGCTACTCCAGCTCCATCCGAAATCTTCATAATCGAAAATCACTTCATCAAAAACAACTGGATTGGATTTATCAGATATGTCATATACAGATATTTTTAATCCATTGGTACCACCCTCAGAATCGCCAAAGCCAATACCTAACATATAAGTATCATTAAGCGGTTGTAAGTAGGTGCTAAACCCAGGAATTTCTAGTTCGCCTTCTTTGAACGGATTATTAGGATTGCTTAAATTGATAACATAGAATGGGTCTGTTTGTTCGAAAGTCACAACATAGCCATAATCACCAACAAAGCGTACAGATTTAATAGTTTCTCCTGGTTTTCCAAGGTTTTCAAGTCGGGATACTTCCTCTAGGTTTTCATCAAGAACAAATACACGATTATTGATATCATCTCCCCACCAACCTGAAGTAGTAGCAATTCTTAAATAGCCATCTTGTTCATCCATCGAGAATTGATTTAACGTATGACCTGGAATG
>JAGYOE010000047.1 GCA_018399755.1 Bacilli bacterium | reverse complement strand
ATCGTTTTAAAAGAGTAATCGCAGATTACTTTTGTTCTATATGAATAGGTTTGTCAACTATTCCCCAAGCTGCTTCATTAAATATTTCTGAAATCGTAGGATGTGGATGAACTGATTTTGCAATTTCATCAGCTGTACCCTCGAGTTTCATAGTGATTACAGCTTCGCTTATAATATCCGAAGCATTAGCTGCTAGAATATGTACTCCAAGTATTTCGTTATATTTTTTTGAAGCTATTATTTTTATAAATCCATCTGTCTCTCCTGCAGATAATGCTTTACCATTAGCTTGCAATGGGAAAGTAGAGGTTTTATAATCGAGATTTTCTGATTTTGCTTCAGCTTCAGTATAACCGATTTGAGCAATTTCAGGGAATGAATATATAGCTGAAGGTATTTGTTTATAATTCATAGTTTCTTTTTCGCCAAGAATATGATTTAATGCAATAATACCTTGATGAGATGCAACATGTGCTAGCATCATTTTTCCATTCATATCGCCGATTGCGTATATGTTTGGAATTGAAGTTTGCATATATTCATTTATTTTTACAAAGTTTTTTTCGGTTTCTAGTTCTAGTTTCTCGTAACCTTTAGTATTTGCTTTCATACCAACTGATAATAATACTTTTTCAGCTTTAACAGTTTTCTCTTCATCTGAAGAGTTTTTATAAGTAACACTATCTTTACCAATTTTTGTTACAGTTGAATCAGTTAATACTTCGATTTTTGCTTTTTTTATTATTTTAAGCATATTGTCTCTTATATCATCATCAACATTTAATAAGATTTTGTCTTCTCTTTCAATGATAGTTACTTTTGTATCGAAAGCATTAAAGATTGTCGCAAATTCAAGGCCAATAACTCCACCACCAATAATTACTAATTCTTTTGGTATGTCGTTTATATCAAGTAGTTCTTTAGAAGTCATTAAGAATTTGTTTTCATAAGCTTTTTTTAAGTCATCAATTGGTGGAAGTATTGGCGAAGCACCTGTAGATAAAATTATATTTTTAGCTTTGATTTTTTCTTCGCCAATTTCAATTTCATTTTCGTTTAAAAGGTTACCTTCTCCATTAAATATGTCAACTTTATTTTTTTTGAGTAACATTTTAACTCCGCCAGTTAGTCGTCTAACAATGCGGTCTTTACGTTTTATGATAGCTTTCCAGTTTGGAGTAATATCACTTTTTTCTTTTACATCTATGCCATAGTCTTTTGCATGCATAAATTGAGTATATATTTTTGCGCTTTTTAATAATGATTTAGTAGGAATACAACCCCAGTTTAAACAGACTCCACCAATTTCTTCTTTTTCAATAATTGCGGTTTTGAGTCCTTTTTGAGCAGCTTTTATAGCTGCTACATAACCACCTGGGCCTGCCCCAAGTATTGCTACATCATAATTTTTCATTAAGTATCATCCTCTCTAATTCATCAATAAAAGCAATGGATCTTTTAGATATTTCTTGAATGCACGCATTGCTCTTCCGCCATCGGCTCCATCAATTATACGATGATCAAAAGTGAGTGATAATGGTAATATATCACCTATTTCAATCTTATCATTAATAACGACTGGTTTTTTAGCGATTTTTCCGATTCCTAATATAGCAACTTCAGGATGTTTAATGATTGGTGTTCCTGATATAGCGTCAAATGCACCGAAATTGGTTATTGAAATCGTGCCTTTTTGTAAGTCTTTTAGTTGTATTTTTCTTTCTTTTGCTAGTTTTGCAAGTTCTTCAATTTTGTTTGCTATTTCAAATAAACTTAATTTATCAGTGTTTTTAATATTAGGAACAATTAGTCCATCAGGTGTATCTACTGCTATACCAATATTTATATTTCCACGATAGATTATTTCTTCGTTTTCTTGATCATATGAACTATTTAAGATAGGATAGTCTTGAATTGTTTTGACTAACGCTTTAACAATAAATGCCATATATGTAAGTTTAACATCGTTTTCTTTAGCTTTTTCTTTATGTTGATTTCTAAATTTAACTAACTCTGTAACATTTAATTCATCTATTAGAGTAGTATGAGGAATTATTTGTTTAGATAGTGTCATTTGATTTACTACACTACGACGTAAACTTGTAATCTTTTCTCGTTTATCTTCTTCATATGTTTTAATTTCTGGGATATTGATATCTTTTTGTTTTGTTTTAGCTTTAGCTTGATCTTTATGGTTTTCAATATCTTCTTTTAAAACTCTACCATGTTCACCAGTGCCTTTGATATCTTTAATATCAATATTTAAGTCACTAGCTAGTTTTCTAGCAACTGGTGTCGCTAGAATACGTTCTGTTGTTTTATTTTTTTGTTTTGTCTCAGTAGAAGAAGCGATAACTTCATCAGAAGATTCTAATTTTCCTACCACGCCACCTTCATCTTCGTCTTGTTCTTTTTCTTGTGTTTCCTCTTTTGAGGCTTTTTTACTTTCGTCAGAAGACTTGTTTTTTTCTTTTGTTTCAGTTTTTTTGTTATCTTTGGTTTCTTCACCATCACTTTCACCATCATCGATTTTTGCGAGCAAATCACCAACTTCTATTTGTTCACCTTCATCTGGACCTAGTTCAAGTATTTTACCATCGACAGGGATTGGTATTTCCGCGTTTACTTTATCTGTTTCGATAATAACTAAAGTATCCCCTTCTTTAACTGTGTCGCCTTTTTTATATTTCCATTCTAGTATTTTTCCTTCGTGAATTCCTTCTCCGATATCTGCGAATTTAAAATTATACATAATTAACCTCCTTAGGCTTTTTCAGCCATGAGTTTTTTGAGTTCATAAGCTATTTGTTTAGGATCAATGATAAAATGATGTTCCCCTTTTGGCAAGGGAATTGTAACATCAAATCCTGTTAATCTTTTTGGTGCAGCTTCTAAATAAAAGAAAGCTTCTTCATTAATTCGTGAAATAATTTCAGCGGCTGGGCCAAATGATTTATAAGCCTCATGAACGATTAAAACTCTGCCAGTTTTTTTAATGGATTTTATAATTGTTTCAGTATCCATTGGTGAAATTGTTCTTAAATCAATAATTTCAGCATCTATATCATCAACTTGTTTCATTGCTTTTTCAACTTCTCTAACTAAAGCGCCCCAGGCAATAATTGTTACATCGTTTCCTTCTTTTGCAATTCTTGCCTTACCTATTTCGACTTCATAAGGTTCTTCAGGAATATCTTGTTTAAAAGCACGATATATCCTTTTGGGTTCCATAAAAATAACTGGATCAGCATCATTAATTGCGGCCATCATTAAGCCTTTTGCGTCATAAGGAGTAGAAGGGATAACTAATTTTAATCCCGGAATATGCGCATATAGTGTTTCTAAACTTTCTGAATGATGTTCTAATGCTCTAACTCCGCCGCCATAAGGCATTCTTACTACCATTGGCAAATGGTATTTTCCTCTTGAGCGGTTTCTAAATCTAGCAACATGTGCAACTACTTGGTTATACCCAGGTAAACTAAAACCTGAAAATTGCATTTCTACAACAGGTTTTAAGCCATTAACTGACATACCAACGGCACTACCAACTATTGCTGCTTCAGCTATAGGAGTATCGAATACTCTTCCTTCTCCGTATTTTTTTTGTAGTCCTGCAGTTGTTCTAAAGACACCGCCTTCATGACCAACATCTTCACCATATACAACAACTGAATCATCTTTTTCCATTGATTGGTCTAATGCTTCATTAATTGCTTGTAATATTGTTTTAACAGCCATTATTATTCACCTACCTCATCTAAATATTTCTTATATGCATTCATTTGTTTTTCAAGATTAGGTGTAAGTTTTTCATATGTATATTTAAATATATCTTCTAAATCAACTAAACCTGATTTTTCAACTTTTTTAAATGCATCTAATACTTCTTTTTTACTTGTTTCTTGTAGTTCTTCATCTTTTTTATTTGACCAATACTTTTTATCAATTAAGTATTTTTTAAAGCGAATAAGTGGGTCTTTTTTTGCCCATTCTTGAACTTCTTTATCTTCTCGATATAGTTTTGGATTATCTGAAGTAGTATGGGGTCCCATTCTGTATGTTACAGCTTCGATTAAAGTAGGACCGTCTCCATTAGCTGCTCTTTCTCTTGCTTTTTCAACAGCCAAATACATTGCTAGTGGGTCATTTCCATCTACTTGAATACCAGGAATTCCATAAGCAATTGCTTTTTGAGCTAATGTTTTTGATTTAATCACTTTTTTTCTCGGGGTTGATATTGCGTAATGATTATTTTGAATTACTACTATCATTGGTAAATCATAAGCAGCTGCAAAACTCATTCCTTCATGGAATTCACCGTGAGAAGTTCCCCCATCGCCAATAAAGGCAAGGGCTACTTCACCTGTTTTATTTAATTTACTAGCATACGCAATACCAGCTGCATGATTTATTTGTGAACCAATAGGTACATTGATTGGTAATACTTTTACATCCTCATCATATTTAGCACCCATTTCATTTCCGTACCAATATAAATATGATTGCTCTAGCGTTACGCCTTTATAAAGCATAGCATTTAATTCTCTAAACGCTAATACTAACCAATCATTATCATCCATTGCTGCAATTGAACCTAACTGAGCTGCTTCTTGGCCATGATTTGGCGCATATGTAAGCATTCTACCTTGTCTTTGGAATTGAACAGCTTTATCATCGGCTATTCTACCTAAAACCATTGTCTTATACATTTTCATTAATGTTGCTTTTTTAATTTTAGGGACTAATTTATCGTTAACAATATTTCCTTTTTGATCCAATATTTGTAACATTTCTTCTTTTAACGGATCAAAATCTTTAAATAACATATATTTACCTCCTACGAGTAATTTTCGAACAAATTCCTGTTCATCTCTATTATAAATGATTTGTTAGACAAGGCTAAACAATATGCTTGTCTAACGCTCATTACTAAAAATTCCATATTATTGTTTAGTATTGGCGTTTATTTTAAGTTTAAACCGTGATATACTATTTTAAATGGGGGAAAAATGGATTTAATAGAAACTTATAATAAGATTAAACATATTATTCAAACTGTTGAGTTTGCATCTTTATGGCCCAAATTTAAAAAATACAATTTTGCTTTGTATAATGAAGATACTGTCATAATTAATAACAAAACTATTAAAAAAACTGATGAATTTATTGGCAATACGGCTATTAAATATCAGGGAGAGTATTTAGCTATATGGTATTTGCAAAATGAAATGGATGAAAATATACTTGCATCAAAACTAATACATGAAATGTTTCACGCATTTCAAAATGAGCAAAATGAAAAACGCTTCCCAAATGAATTTGAAGCGTTACTTAAATATGAGAACTCTCTAGAAATATTGCAACTAAAATATCTAGAAAGTAAATATTTATTAGAATTAGATAATAAATTTAGTAAAAATAAATTTAATGCTTTTTTGAACTTGAGA
>JAGYOE010000046.1 GCA_018399755.1 Bacilli bacterium | reverse complement strand
ATTTGTTCATTTGCATTACTTTCATCATTAAACATATTATCCCTCTTTTCTTACTTATATTATACCAAAAATCGCCTATTTTCCCTAGAACTAGTTATCCACGTGGAAAACTCAGAAATTTGTAATTGAACCTAATAAAAAAACAAAGCATTCGATTTCTCAAATACTTTGTCAACAGTCTGAGATGAAACTTTTTAAAGTTTCATCTTATTCTATTTTTTCAGTTTTTGTTACGGCAATCCATAACTCTAACCATAATATTTTTTCACTTAATTCCTCTGTTTTTAATATAAAATCTAACTCACTAATATCTGATTCTAATTCTTCTTCTGGCGGATAAAAAATTGAATAGTTGTTAAAACTAAAATACTCATCGTTAAAGAAAGCTGTTATTTTATGTGAATAAAATATTGATTCTTTATTAGACAAAACACTTTCTCCAAAAACAAAATTATCATAATAATTTATTCCTAATAATTGATAATAAGTAGGTAATATATCATATGGTGATACAAATTTATCAATAGTTGTCGAAGCAGAATTATTATTAAAATTATAAGTTTTAGTTAGTATCGGATTATACACTGCGAAGAATGTTTTATACATATCAACGTTATGAATATCCCCTTTATCAGAATCATTTAATTTTAAATGCATTTGGTGATAATAAGCGTTATGATCACCATACATTATAATTATTGTATCATCAAGTAACTCCTCTTCCTCTAAAGCTTGTAGTAACATACCCAAAGAAACATCAAAATCCATCATAGCAGCTTGATAATGTCTAAACCGCATAGCATACTCTTCATCATCAGCTAAAGGATTTTCCCATAGCCCATCAGCTTCAGCTTGATCTATCAAAGCAAAGTAACCTAATTCTTCAAACATTTGCTTATTATTTTTACCATCTAAACGATTACTTGGTGAATCACTATTATAAGGTCCATGTCCAATTAAAGTAGACCAGAAATAATAAAATGGTTGATCTTCTTCCAAAAACATATAATCAAGCATGACATCCATAGTTCGCGAATCTAAAGTATAATCACCACCCCAACCGTAAATTGGTTCATCAGGGAATAATTCTTCATGTAAATATGTATTTTCAAATCCAAATTCAGGAATTGCATTCCCCCGATCATAAAAACTAGCAAGATTTTCATGAAAATAAGCTGTATTATAGCCTTCTTCTTTTAAAACATCAGGCATCGAATAACTAAAATCATAGTCAAATCTATCTGCATTTACTCCATTTGAAGGGAAATTACCTAAAATACCAATAAACTCTGACATATTAGTTTTGTTTTCACTGTAATGATTTGGAAAATATAATCCTTCTTGAGTCATTCGATACATGTTTGGAGTTAAATATTCATTAAGTGCTATACTTTGTCCCGTTTCAATCATAATAGTAATAACATTTTTACCTTCTAATAAACCATTATATGAAATTTGATTATTCTCATCATACTTTTTATACGGATCTATCTCATCTAGTTCAGATTCTAAATCTTCTTGTTCATAAGATCTTACTCCACTATCAAAAAACATAATATCTGCTTCTTTATAGTAATAACCAAACATACCGTATTTCTCAATAGAATCTCGTTTAAACAATGAAACATTAAACAAATCATTATAATCTGCAAAAACAGATATCCTTGTATTAAATAAAGTTAAAAGCGCTAAACCTAAAAATCCTATAATAGGAAATAATCTCCGATAATAAAACTTAATTGGTTGAAGATTATTCAAAAATAACTTATATATGATATACATTGTATACCCATAAGTCAAGCCCGTAGCAATTAAAACCAACAAAACATCAATATGAATAAAATCAATACTAAATACATTAGTTGCTTCTACAGTATATTTTAAATGAGTCAATGAAAATACTTCTCCATTTAATTCTAAATTCATAGTTTGATTAATAAAAGCTAAACTAAGTACTAAAAAGAATAAAAAAGATAAATAATAAATGCTCGCTTTATGAGATTTAAAAAACGTTGAGAAAAACGCAAAGATAAATAGAATCAATAAATCAAGCAGAAAAACCCGTGGTAAAAGGCTTAAACCAAGCCATCTAAAAGTCACGAGTTCAATAATTGTATAAAAAATAATAAATGTAAAAATCAATAAGCCTTTTTCTTTAAACAATCTCTTCATCTTTTCACCTAATTTAGGGCATACTAATATATGATATTCATTATACTATATTTATACAAGTAAGTAAATATAATGTAAAGTATTAACCAAGTCTATCTAAATCGGGAGCTAATCGATGGTTGGTTCTTAATTCATACTGATTAGCTATACTTAAAATAATATCATCACTAAAATGTTTACCAATAAAAAATAAATTTTTTGGACTTTCATCAACTAAAGCTTTAGCTACTACACTAACCACTGGATTTCCAGCTATTGGTGCGTGAGAAGTCCTTTTAACACTAACTAAACAATCAAGATTATTTTCTAGTAAAACTTGATTAAATAAATTTGCTTTAGCTAGATTTTCCTTAAATATTTCATTATATTCTTTCTCCCTTAATGACCCAGTAGTTTCTTCAGCTGCCTCAAAAATACTCTGTCCATATTTTAATCTTTTATCAGGGTCTTCCTTATTAAATTTAATAATATCTTTTAAACTATTAACTTTATAATTATTCATATATTTACTCATGAATTTATTTAAAGCAACTTTAAAATCAAAGATTAAAGTTTCATGATTAGGCATTGCTTCAATTTTTAAATCAATATCAACAATTTTTACTCCCGCTTCTTTTAAACGAGCTTTAGCTTCTTCTTCAATTAATTTCTCTTCATCATTATAATTTAAATTTGTAAAGTTAATAAATCCTATGCGTTTATTTTTTATATCGATTTTTGTTGCATTTAAAAAGTCAATTTTATTAGTTTTTGTTTTATAAGTTGAAATATCTTCTTCATCATAACCATAAAAATACTCCATAAATATAGCTAAATCTTCTACCGTTCTTGCAAGTGGTCCTGCGGTATCCTGATTAATTGAAATAGGAATTATACCTGTGCGAGAAACCAAACCTAAACTCGGTTTTAGAGCATTTACAGAATTATTTAGTGAAGGGGCAGTTAAAGAACCATTTGTTTCAGTACCAATTGAAACAGGAATAAAATTACAAGCTACAGCAACGGCTGATCCCGTTGATGAACCTAAAGGATCAATATTTTTACTATATGGACTTTTTACCTGTCCAAACCTAGAACCATAGCCTGAAGGCATATCTTCAAAACTCATAAAATAAGCAAATTCAGATAAATTAGCTTTTCCTAAAATAATTGCTCCTGCTTCGCGTAATTTTTTTATAATAAAAGCATCTTCATCAGCATAAAAATCCTCAAAAACTATAGAACTAGCTGATGTATGCATATAATCATTTGTAATTATATTATCCTTAATAACAATAGGTATTCCATGAATTTTTGAACGTGGTCCTTGAAGCTTTCTTTCTAAATCTAGGTTTTTTGCTATTTGATATGCTTCAGGGTTAATTTCTGCAATCGAATTAATCTTATAATTAGCTTGATCGTACTTATAAATTCTTTCTAAATACATATCAACTAAATCAACAGATGTCCATTTGCCTTTATTTAATCCTTGTTCTAATTCTCGTAAACTATAATCTTTCATACTATTTTCTCCGATAATCATTTGCTAATTTAATATAGTTTTTAGCATTTTCAATATTAGCTTTTATTTCAGCCTCGCTCAACTTATGAATAATTTTCATAGGGTTGCCTAAAGCTAATGTCCTTGGTGGCACTTTTTTCCCCGGAGGAACTACTGTACCTGCAGCTACTAAAGCATATTCTCCAATTTCAGCTTTATCTAATATTACTGAACCCATGCCAATTAATGCATAATCATTAATTGTACAAGCATGAATAATAGCTGAATGTCCAACTGTTACATATTTCCCAATATAAGTTGGGGCATCAATATTAGTATGGACTACAGCATTATCTTGTATATTGGTTCCTTCTTTTATTGTGACTTTATCCATATCACCTCTGATTGTAGCGTGAAACCAAACATTACAATCTTTTTCTATTTTGCAATCACCAATAATTTTTCCACCTAAATTAATAACTGACTTATGAATATTTGGCGATTTATCTAAATACTTCATTTTCTAACCTCGCTTTAAAACCTTATAAATATTATCAATAATATCACTAGCTAACATTGACACTTCACCATAAGCATCTCTTGCAAAATTTGCAGCTAATGAGTGAACTAATACTGCTTTTATACTTGCGCTTAAAGGTGAGTTATCTTTTAAATAACTTGAGATAATGCCAGTTAAAACATCTCCGCTCCCCGCTGTCGCTAAACCAGGGTTTTTAGCTTGGAATAAATATATATGCTTTTTATTAGCAATGACATTAGTCTGTCCTTTTAATATTAAAGTAACACCTTTTTCTACAATCTCATTAATATATTTAAAAGGTTCAAATTCTACCTCTTTAACACCTACATTAAATAAATCACTAAATTCTTTCTCATGTGGAGTTAAAATAAAGTTTTTATTATTTACATTATCTAAATCTAAATAAGCTAGACCACCTGCATCTATAACTGTTTTAACTTGAGATTTATTTATTTGCATAAAAATATCTTCTAAACGTTTATTTCCTTTAACCATACCTGGTCCAAATACAATTGAATCTGCTCTTTCAATATCGATATCACTAGATAATTCTTTATATATAACCTCTAAATGCTTAGCAACTGGTTTTTCTTGATAAACATAAGCAATTCCCTGGCCTGATCTTAAAGCAGCCATAACTGAAAGGTTAATCGCGCCAGGCATCGATTTAGATCCACCGAAAAAGTAACCCAAACCATAATTGTATTTATAAGAATTATGAATACGCTTTTGTGGTTGAATTGAAAAATCCTGATAATCTATGAGTTTAACAAAAATATCATGTTTAGTTACTAGACCAATATCTAATACTTTTAACTTACCATGATAATCTAGGGCATCATTTAAAATATTTCCATATTTATAATACCCAATAACACCTGTATAATTAGCTTCAATAGCTTTATCATATATTAAGCCATTATTTGGATTAATCCCAGAGGGTAAATCTATTGAATAAACTACTTTTTTCAAAGAATTGATATATTCAACAATTTCTAAATACTTTCCACTTAATTTTCTATTTAAACCAATACCAATAATTCCATCAACAATATATTTTGAAGCTAATATTGCCTTGTTAACTTCACCTTCGTTATGATTAGTAGCTATTATAACTTTGGTTTTTTTACTAACTTGATTAAAATAATGCTTAAATGCGCTTGTTGCTGATTCAACACGCCCAATTATTACTACTTTTACTTTGTAGCCTTTGTTTAATAACTCTAAAAACATAACTAATCCATCGCCACCATTATTACCTGTTCCAGCAACAATTGTAATAA
>JAGYOE010000045.1 GCA_018399755.1 Bacilli bacterium | reverse complement strand
TATCTTCTGTTGTGTCATTACCAATCATTATTGTTTCACGCGGTTCTAAATTCATTTTTTTTAAAATATCTTTATAATAATCAGTATTAGGTTTAGCATAACCTGAATTTTCATAGGTTGTAATATATTCAAAATCATTTATATCTAATTTCGCCCACTCTATTCTTCTCTTTGTAGCTACCAAGGGGAAAATTGGGTTTGTAGCTAAAATAATTCTTTTAGATTTTTCTTTTAATAAAGAGATAATTTTTTTAGAATAATCACTAGGTTTAGTTGCTTTAAAAGTATTAGAAAACTCATTTTTGTAGAAACCATTTAGCTGTTCTTTTAACTTATCGTTATTCATTTTTTTTGGATTAAATATTTCCCAGAAAACCGCTTCATTTGTATTTTTTCCATTGTTGTTAATCATCGCTTTTGTTCCTAACCATAACTGATCAATCATAATTTTTGGATTATAACCTATAGCAACAAATTTTTGCCCAATTAGTTTCATATATTTTTCTACAAACTCATCTTCGTTTAAAGGTAACAAAGTTCCATCTAAATCAAATAAGTAATTTTTTATCATCGTAACCTCGCTTTCTAAATTATTATATCACATAATACTAATATAATTTTAATGTTTTATTAAACCACATAATAATATAGATTCTTTTTAATAACAAAAATCAATATTATATTCATCAACCAGATTTTTTATTTTAAATTATATTTATGTTAAAATATAAATATAAGAATGGAGTCATTATATGAAGAAAACCTTTCATTCAATAAAAAATTTAATATTATTTGATTTTAAAAAACTTATTATAATTGAAATAGCAATTAGATTATTTGGATTTTTGATTTTATATCCTTTAATTCAATTAGGTTTATTCTTATCTATTAGATTATCTGGGTACTATTATATTTCCAATCAAAATTTAATTGAATATTTAACTAAACCTACTACTATCTTACTTATTATATTGATTATTATAATTTTTAGCATCTATATTTTTATTGAATATGTTTTTTTAGCAACTTTCTTTAATTTTGCTTATCATAAACAAAAGCTTAGTTTTAAAGAATTATTTTTTATAAGTTTTCAAAAGATTTTAAACTTGCTTAAAAGGTATCATATCGTAATTATACTACCAATACTATTATTTTTCCTTCTACTTGAATATGGTCAGATAGCATTATTTTCTTCAACAATTAAACTTCCTGGCAATTTAATAGAACAAATAGGGTCTTTAAACTATTTTACAATTTATTTTTCTATTTTTTTCGGCCTACTTATTATATTTTTTCTTGAATTTATTTTTATGGTTCATGAATTAATCCTTCAAGGTGGAAAAATTAGAAATGCTTTTATAAGTTCTAAATCAATTCTTAAATCTAATCGGTTTAAAATTCTCTTTAAATATATTTTAATTAATATCTTTTTTAACTTATTGATGTTAATAATTTATACCGGTTTGATTTTTATAATTAGTCTTTTCATCGGTCTATTTCATGGTCAAGAAATTGTATTTGGTTTAATGATTACTTCGATGTATAGTATATATTGGATTCTAGCATTAATATTTTCGATTATTATTTTGCCATTAAATCTCGCCTTAATTTCAACACAATATTTTAAATATAAAAATATCAGTGAAGGCACCGATAAAGTAGAAAACTACAAATTAAATAGTTTACGTTGGATGATAAAACCAATAATAATTATATTTATAATATTGTTTTCAATAAACGTTTTATCTATTATTAAATCTGTTAGAACGGCATATAATGAAATTCAATTTTTAAAACAAGAAGAAATCATTGCCCATAGAGGTGCTTCTAATGATGCCCCGGAAAATACGTTGACTGCGATTAATTTAGCTGTCGAACAAGGCAGTGATGCTATAGAATTTGATATTAGAGGAACAAAAGACAACATCCCAGTTTTAATGCATGATGACACAATTAACAGAACCACAAATTCTTCAATTCCATATAAAGTAGAAAACCTAAGTTATCAAGAATTACTGCAATATGATGCTGGAAGTTGGTTTTCTTCAGAATATAGTAATGAACCTATTCCCTCGCTTGAACAAGTCTTAGATAGCACTAAAGGCAAAGCAACACTTTTTATTGATATGAAAACCACCAATCAACTAGTTGAGGCTGAAATTATTAGATTACTCGCAGAATACGATATGATAGATGAAGTAAAAATATTATCTTTTGATATTAATCAATTATATCGTTTCAAAGGTTATAATGATAAGATTGAAACAATCCTATTATTAAGTAGTTATTATGGTAATATATCATATTTATTTAAAGATGATAATATTAATCATTTTGCTTTAAGAATTAGTGTTATTAAAAGCAACCCTAATCTTATAAATTTAATTCATAGCAACAATAAAAACGCCTATGCTTGGGTTGCAGATGATGAAGATGCAATTTATACTGGAATGGAAACTGATGTTGATGGGTTTATTACTAAAAGACCAAATATTGCTAGAGAAATCGCTTATTCAAAAAATACCACCGATGATTTTAAAAGATTTTTAGAAACGCTTTTTAAACCTTAATCCAATATATTTTAATATTGACAATTAAAAAACCAATTAAAAACAATGATATTATTTTGTGTTAAGCAAACATTTATATAACTTAAGTTGCTGATAAAAACTCAAATTTATCTTTTCTGAATATTGGACTAAAATTGTAATAAAACAATTATTTAATAAAAGGATCTTTTTTTAAGATCCTTTATTATTTTAGTTTTATTTAATTTTAAATTTGTTGTTTTTGTTTCATTAAAAAATCATCTGCTTTTCTAATTAAATCAGTTAATGAGTCATTAGTTTTATTAACTTTTGCAATACCATATGAAAAGGTAATATTATATTTTGCAAGTGATTTTAAGTTTTTGATTTTACTTTGAATATTGTTAATTATTTTTTCAACCGTTTCAACGCTTTTATCTTTAAAAATAATCAAAAACTCATCCCCGCCAATTCTACCAATATTGTCTTGTTCTTCTAACTCGTTCTTTATTATCTTTGAAAATAATTTTAATATATTATCGCCAGTATGATGGCCATAGATATCATTAGTTTTTTTAAAATGATCAATATCTAACATTGAAATAATGATCTTAGAGTTATTTTTATTATATTCTTTAATAGAGTTATTTAATAATTCAAAAATATACCTTCTATTTGCAATTCCGGTTAAATAATCGGTTCTTGCCAATGAATTTAACTCTTGAATTAATTCTAAATTTTGCAAATCTGTTTGTATAGCATTTTTAAGAGACTCTAATAAAGTTATATGTTTTTTTGAAAAACTATGTTCTTTATTATCAAGCACACATATTGTGCCAAAAACTTCTCCATTCTGCCATTTTATCGGCAAACCAAGATATGAAATCATATTTAGTTTTATGTCAGGATTGTCTTTCCACACTTCACTTTTTAAAGCATTTTTTACATATAAAGGTTTATCATTGCCGATTACTGTTTCACAATAAAGTCCATTTCCCAACTCATCTTTACCCTTAAGCGGATATGGGTTTTCAGAATTACTGCTTTTTAAAAAAACTTGCATATGTTTTTTTGTTATCTTCATTATCAAACCAGCAGGAACATTAAGCAAATCAGCTACTACATTCAAAATTACTTGCCATTTGTTTTGAATATCATCAGATATTTCAGGCTTGTAATCAAAGGTATAAGTGACTGTTGTAAGTTGATTAATTTCTCTTAATAATACTTCTGTTTTATTCATAGCATCCCCTTCTTATATAATGAATAATTATTGCTATTAAAGAATATATCAAGTTTAAAAATATTAGCACCTAAAACAAGAATTATTTCTTACTTTAAAACTTTTCTTCGTCATCTTTATTATCGGTATTCATATAAGATTGTATTCTATCTTTCCAATCAGATTTATTAAAGTAAATAAAACTGGTTTTATTTGGAAAAAATAAATTATTAATAATTGGAATTAATAAAAACATCAACCAACCCGGATGCCAAAAACTATCACCAAAAACCTGTAAAGATTCTGGAAAAAAGCTTCTTGAATACAATACACCAATTAAAATATATAAGAATGTAACAATAATACTGACCAATTTCCTCGCATTAATTCTCCCGCGATAAATCATATCAGATAATGGTATTAGGAAAAACACTAACCAACCTGGATGTGCTAGTCCAAATCCAAAAGTCAACCATAAAAACAATATTATTGCTATTAGAGGCATATTTTGATGAATTCTTTTAGGTAAATTATCACTCAATAGAATTAAAGACAACGGTATCAATAGTAAAAAACTAACACCTAATTTCCAATTATTAAAAACAAACCCACTAACTAACATTAAAAATACCGCTATCATTGGTGTTGTCGCAACAATTCTTTTTCTCATAGATTCCTCCTATAAATATTATTACAATAATTTTATCATAAAAATATAATTCTATAAACCTCTACTATTATTTTTATGCTTTTTTATACTCAGCAATCAGATTATCATAACGTTTATCAAATTCCTTATCTACTTTTTGTAATTCAGGAGTTTCAAGATAGTGTTTAACAGCTCTTTTTACAATATCAGAATATTCTACTTTTGATTTATAATTAGGTGCTATTGATTTAATTTTTGAATTATCGAATACAGCGCTATCTTTTTTATCGCCATACAATTCTCCTTTTACTTCAGGAAAATATTTAATAATAAAAGAAGATGGAATATACTCAATATTTGGTTCTATATTCAAACCATCATAAATAAAATTAGCAATTTGAGTCCATGTATATACTTTATCAGATGTTAAATGAAAATAATCATTATAAGCTGATTCATTCCCCAAAACGTCTAAAAACGCTTCAGCAAAATCATAATTATAAGTCAAAGTCCATAAAGACTTTCCATTATCTGGTAATACAATCGGTTTTCTCTCTAACATTCGTTTAAGAATTGTATATGGATAATCCCAAGGTATAAGTTGAAAGATTAGTAAAGTATCATTGTATGTATGTGACGGTCTAATAATTGTTACATTAAAATCAGAATCTTTAATACTAAGTAAATACTCTTCACAATATTGCTTGTTTTTACTATATTTCCAATAAGGATTATCTAAAGGAACATCTTCGGTAATTGGAAGTTTTGGTATTGGCTTTTGATAGGCTGAAGCACTACTAATAAAAACATATTGTTTTGTTATATTTTTAAACAAACGATAATCTCTTTTCACATGTTCAACCTTAAAAGCTATCCAATCTACAACAACATCAAATTTATGTCCTTTCAAAGCTTTTTTAACGGCTTCATCATTGTTAATATCACATATAATATTTTTAACTTGTTCAGGTAATACATCATTATTATTTCCTCTATTTAAAACATATAAATCAATACCTCTTTTTACAGCTAAATGACTAACAGCTGTCGATATTAATCCAGTTCCACCAATAAATAATACTTTCATTATAAACCTTGTATAATTAAATTAAGTTAATTTAACTATACGCTCCTTTTCTTTTTTTGTATTTAAAATTATTTAAATTATTTATTCCTTAAAATTGCTTTAATTAAACCTGCAATTCATAACTAAAACAATGTTATAAATTAATTTTACCATTTATTTTCATTAGATTCCAATTATTA
>JAGYOE010000044.1 GCA_018399755.1 Bacilli bacterium | reverse complement strand
TCGTGGGTAATGGTGGTTCTTACTACAATCCTAAATCTTTCATTAGTTATCTTTTTTGGTATTAGAGTATTTTTATGGTTAAGAAAGTATATCTCATTTAGAAAAATAGAAATTGAAAAAAATGAATTAATAGAAGAAATTGCAGAATTGAATGATAGAGTTATTGATTTAATTGATGAAAAAAATCAAATTATGGCTATGAAAGTTTCGCAATTAGGTGTAAATGCTCCAAAACAACAAGAAAGTAAACCCCAGCCACAGACAGCTTTAGCAACTTCTGGAGAGAGTTCAGATGCTAATGTGTATGTGACTGATGGAAGAAGAGGCGGTGGATCTGCAGGAGATTATGGTGGAAGTGGCTCACGTCGAGGTGGAGGAAGTGCTTCACAAGAAGCTGAACAATCTTCACCAACAAATTCACGTTTTGTTAAACTTATAGAAGTTGATAATCGTTACTCTGGAAAAGATATGCATATTTATATGGAAGAAAAAGATCAACTTTCTTTACCAGAAATAGTTAGTAGGTTTGTTAATTTCTCTGCGTCTAAGTTAAGATTATATTACACACCAAGAATTATTTCTTTATTTTTTTCTGGGCTTGCTTCTTCTAAAATTGTAATTTTAGAAGGTATATCTGGTACAGGTAAAACTTCCTTACCGTATGCTATGTCTAAGTTCTTTGAAAACAATGCTCATATTATTTCTGTACAACCTTCTTGGCGTGATCGAGCTGAGATGGTTGGGTATTTAAATGAGTTTACAAAAAGATTTAATGAAACGGATTTTCTAAAAGCATTATATGAATCAATTTATCGTAATGATGTTAATTTCATTGTATTAGATGAGTTTAACCTTGCGAGAGTTGAATATTATTTTGCGGAATTTTTATCAATTTTAGAAATGCCAAATCCATCTGAATGGAAGATAGATTTGGTTTCTCAACCAAAACCAAATGATCCATTAAAAGTTTTAAATGGGAAAATAACTGTTCCGGAAAATGTATGGTTTGTTGGCACAGCAAATAAAGATGACTCAACTTACACAATTACTGATAAAGTTTATGATAGAGCAATTGCTTTAGAATTTAGTAATAAAGCTGATCCGTTTGAAGCCCCAGATACTAAACCTGTGCATATGTCTTATGAATATTTAAATGAATTATTTGATGATGCAATTCATAAGTATCCTGTTAGTGAAGCAACTTTGGAAAAGTTCTCGATTTTAGATAAATATGTGCAAGAAACCTTTAAAGTTGCATTCGGAAATAGAATTATGAAACAAGTTCATAAATTTGTTCCAGTATTCGTGGCTTGCGGTGGTACAGAAGTAGAAGGTTTAGACTATATTTTTGCAAATAAAGTTTTACGTAAGTTTGAAAATTTAAATTTGGCTTTCTTACAAGATGAATTAACAAGCTTAATTGCATATATCAAAAAAACCTTTGGTAAGAATAATTTTGAAGAATCAATAAAATTTATCGAGGACTTAAGAAAAATGATGTAGGTGATTAGATGAAAGATGGAACAGCTAAACGCTATTACAAAAAATTAAATACTACTTTTAAAGGCGTTAACAAGACTGATAGTTTTGCTAAACAGTTTTTAAATTTGATAAATAGCGGTAAAGCTGAAATGTATCAAAAGGAAAAGTTAGAAAAACGTATATTTGATGATTCCTGGATAGCTGATATTGAAAATATTGTTCCTATAATAGATAAAATCACTAGAAATCCTCGAGAAATCTTGTATAAATATCAGGAAGTTGTTCCTATTGAAAGAGCAAAAAAAACTGATCCAGATACAATTAAGCATTTAGCTGCTAATACTCAGTTTATCAGAGATGTTGATAGATCAGGTAATGTTATGCCAACAAAAGTGTTAACTTCAAGACATGATTCAACAATAAATATTTATGAAAATAGATTTTTAATGACTCTTGTTAATAAATTACATCAATTTGTTGAGATTAGAAGTAATTTAATCATCGATAAGATGAATACAGAATACGTTAACATACTTAAAGTTAAATCTAAATTATCATGGGAATCAACTGAAATTAATTATGATATTAATTTAAGAATCAACCGGGATATTGACGATGATGAAATTGCCGATAAAAATCAAGAATTACTCGATCGTTTAACAGAAGTTAGAAAAGGAGTTTCTAACTTAAAGCTTTCTAGATTTATGAAAGAAATGGCTTCATATCCGCCAGTTAGACCGCCAATAATGAAAACCAATATCATAATGAAAAATGTCGATTTTAAAAAATGTTATAATCTTTGGTTGAAACTTGACCAGGTAAATCAGATTGGTTATGAAATTGATGGCTTTGATAGAAACTTATTAAATGATGATAAAAAACAAGAAAATATAAAAAATGCAATGATGGTTCTTTATGCAACAGTAGTAAACTCACAAGCAGATGAATTTGGCGTTATTAATTCTGATCCGTTTAACTATTACCGCGAAAAGAAGCCTAAAATTTTGGACAGAATTGATGAAGATAAATATTTAGAACCAGGTGTATATGGTATAAGAGATAACCGGCTTAATCAATACTTTTTAGAGAGGATTCGTTATTATAGTGAGAATGAATACACCTCATTAATTGATGCTGATATACCAGAAATTGATTCTATTAGAATGATATATGAAAATCTTCAAGAAATAGCTGATGCTGCGTATGTTGATTTTTTGCAAAATAAATTTGTTCCAGAAAACGAAAAAACTATTGAAGATAAAATTGAGATGCAAAAAAAGGTTTTAAAGTATTATCGTGATATTGAAAAGGCTAAACAACAAAATAATCGAAATTTTAGAAAGCAAAAATCGCTTGCTAAATTAAAACTTGATAATTATCGCGATGATTTAAAAGCGAAAAGAGAAGCTGAAAGACAAGCTAAAAAAGCTGAAGAAGAAAGAATTAGACAAGAGAAAATGGCTAAATTAGATGCTAAAGCTAGAGAAAAAATTATTAAACAAGAAAAATTAGCAAAAGCTAAGAAGATTTTAGAAGACGCAAAAAAAGCAAGAATAAAAAAGAAACAAGAAAAAAAGCAAAATAAAAAAAATAAATAGTATTTGAGAGGTGATTATAATATGAAGAGACTTAACTTATCGCTTATTGCGTTAATAGGCTCAATTCTTTTGTTTATAGTTGCCTCTTTTGCTTGGTTTAGTTTTGCTGGTTATAGTGTTATAGATTGGTTTGAATCAAGTGTTGCTGGATATGATGTTGAATTAGAGTTAGAAGAATCTGAAGATGATATTACTTATGATATTGTTGATGATATAAGTTTTGCTAATCTGTCTCCTGGTGATACAGTTTATTACAAAATGCATGTAACTAATAATCAAGATCAAGCGATTTTAGCAGAAGTATTTTTGATTGGATTTATTAATACTATGGCGGATAGTTCAGAATATACAAGTGATTATTCGTTAATCGAAGGTGTTTTTATTACAACTTATTTAGAAGATCAATTAAAAATTGATAATCAATTATTATCTAATTTATTAATCTCTGCTCCAGATTATGCATCAGCTGAATTATCAATTGTAGGAGTTTTTACAATAGGCGCTTTAGAAACACAAACTATAGATTTTCTTGTTACAATAAGCACTGATATTGGTAATGAATATCAAAACTTAGGTTTTGATGTAGATAATATTTATGTTGCATTAGATACTCCGGATGGTTCATAATGAAAAAAATTAATCTTAAAAAGTCAATAATTATATTAATTTTTGCGGTTTTAATTATGGTTAGCTCTACATTTGCTTGGGTTAACTATGTACTAAATTTACCGCCAGGAAGTGCTTCGGTTGGTGAAATTGATTATACAATTAATGGTAACTTTATAGCTGCTAATGATCCAATTTACCCAGGAAAAAATTTAGTTGATCAAGGTTTTGCTTTAAATAACGAATCAACAATAGATACTGAATTAAGATTAAGAATATCTTATACAAGAATCATTGATTCAGTTGTTACTAATGGAGTTATTTATACAAATGACGTTTCAGACCATCTTATAGTAGATTTTGCTACACCTTTTGTTTATGGAGATGATGATTTTTGGTATTATCAAGATCAAACAACATTCTTTCCTGAAGGTTTAGTAACAATAATTGATACTATTACTTATGATGGAGACTTTGTAAGCAATAATTATTCTGAAGAAAATATTACAATATCAGTCCTAATACAAATTAAACAAGCTGAAAATGTTATTTGGCAGGATTTATCAACTTATGATTTTTCTACCGGTTACCCAGAAGAATAGAGGCAGAATATGAAGTTTAATTTAAAAAAAATTTTATCGTATGTACCGATATTAATTTTTGGTTTATCATTGGTTTTAATATTGCAATTGGGTTATGCTTTAGCTAATGATGAAGTTCCTAGTATTTTTAATCGTTCGTTTTTACATATTAAGACTGATTCGATGGAAGATACTATAATAACAGGAGATATAATCGTAATTAATCAAAATTATGATGAGTTATCACCCAGGGATATAGTTTCTTTTAAAACAGTTGTTCAAGGTAAAGAAGTTATTATAACTCATCGAATTGATTCTAAAGATGAAGCAAATAATACTTATACTACTAAGGGCGATAATAATGATTCTATTGCAGAGTGGGAAAGAAATATTACTGAAGAACAAATAGTTGGTAAGTATACTGGTAATAAATCAAGTTTTTTTGGTAATTTATATACCAAATTATTCTCTGAAAGAATAAATATTGTATTTTTGATTATTATCGGAGTTTTTATAATTATAGCAATTATTGAAATATTGAATATTATTAATTTTTTCCAACAGAAAAAACAAATAGAAAGAAAAACAGAAATGATTAAGGATGCAAAAGAAAAACTAAAAAAAGAAAAGGATGACTCATGAAATTAACTATACTTGCAAGCGGATCAAAAGGAAATGCTAGTTTAATTGAATTTAAATCTAGCAAATATTTAATTGACTGTGGGCTAACTTATAGACAATTAAAGTTAAGATTGGAAAAACAAAATAAGAACTTAGATAATTTTTCAGGCATTTTTCTAACTCATGAACATCGCGATCATGTGAGCGGATTAAGAGTATTGCTCAATCAATATCAAGTTCCAATTTTTTTAAGCGAAGGAACATATAAAGGTTTAGATAAACGTTTTACAGGTGAAATTGATTTAAAATTAATTAATATTCTTAAGGAAGAAGATATTATAGCTTTTAAAGAATTTTCTTTAATGCCATTTAATACATATCATGATGCTTTAGAACCGTTTGGTTATAAATTTATAGAAGGTGATAAAAGTTTTGTTTATCTTACTGATACCGGTTATTTTCCTTTAAGAAAATATGACTTAATAAAGAATGCTTCAGCATATATGATTGAGAGTAATTACGAAGCTGAATTGCTTTTAGAAAGTGAAAGACCTTGGATGTTGAAGCGAAGGATTTTAGATGATACAGGTCATTTATCTAATGAAGATAGTGCAAATGTCTTATTAGATTTAATTGGCGATAATACTAAAACAATTATTCTCGCACATTTATCTGAAGATTGTAATTTGCCTAGTGTTGCTAGAGCAACATATAATATCTGTTTTAATGCTAAAAATAAGGTTTTAGATAATTATAATTTAATTATTGCTAAACAACATCAATCACTAAATGAAATAATCATTTAGTGAT
>JAGYOE010000043.1 GCA_018399755.1 Bacilli bacterium | reverse complement strand
CATCAAAATCTAAACTTGCAATATCATAAGCTTTTTTAATCACTTCAAAATCACTTGTGATTAATGCATCTAATACAGCATTGAGATTTTCATCCATTACTGTTTGAATAGTTAAAACATCATTAAAATCAATATTATTTTCCATAATTGTTTTAATTACAGGAATTTCACTTTCATTTAAATCTGGACTTTGCATAATAATTTGATTAGCATAAGCCATTACTTGATAATCAAAGAACATTTCTTCTTTCTCTTCAGCGCTGTAAATGTCATCCATTTGTTCTATTAATGTTTGATTATCTTCTAAAAATTCATCTAATAAAGTTAAGTTTAATATCACTACATCTTCTGCCATATCATATTCTGTTTTTTGAGTAGCATCTAATAAAACGTTAATATAACTAGAATCTATAGCTAAAACATAGTTATATAATAATTCAATTGTTATTAGCGATTGAGCAGTTTGTTTTGTAATATTCATTTCTTCTGAATTTACTACTTCATCAGATAAAGTTGACATAAAAGCAACTATTGTATAATTTAAAATCACAACATCTTCTAATTCCGGAATAGAGTCTTTCAAGTTATTAATAAGTTCATTTTTAACCGTTACAGCTAAATCAATGTTAACTTGATCTGGAGAAGATGCTTCAAAAATGGTCTCAAAACTACCTACTAACTCATTTGAAATTCCTGCTTCAACTTCCATAATATAATCAACAACTATCATTGCTGAACGAATAACTTCATCTACATTATCATCAAGAAAATCAAGTATATTTTGGTTCATTTGGATTGTTTCTTGATAATTGTATCCGTAATTATCTTCCTTTTGTTCATAATCTGCTATGGCTGCTTCAATTTGAGTTCTCAATTCAAATTTAATAAATGGTGAAATAAATGCTTCAATCTGATTTCTATCCATTGAATCCATAAAACTAGATATTGCATCATAAATATTTGATAAATCAATTGCTCCACTATCCATTTCATCCATTAAAAGATTATATTCATTCATCATACTTCCAAACTCAGAAGCAGTCATACCCTTATTGACAAGTTCTTCTGCAAACCCATCTGAATCAAATAAATCCATATTGTTTTCTGATAAAACAGTTTTAACTCCCAATACTTCTTGTGCTCGATTAGCAACATATGCAATTGTTACACTCATATTTGAGTTTTGCGTACCACTAGGAGCCATAGCCCTAACTGTAAAGATAATTTTATCTCCCTCTATATCAGAAAAATCAAAACTATTAGTTGTAACATCAGCTGCAATTTCTCCATTAGCATACACTCTATAGTCACTAACACCCTCTACTTCACTCCAAGTTAAAGTTGTATTGGTTATTGCTAGATTAGTAGGAATATCTGCCTGTTCATCTAGATTAATTTCTTCAACAGTATTTTGTGTATCATCCCCTGAACATGAAATAATTCCAAACATGCCAAAAACTGCTAAAAATAAAATAAATATTTTTTTCATTATTGTCCTCCTTTAATAATATTAAAATATTATTATTTTCTTATTTTAAAATGTTTTACTATCTATATTATATCTTCTTTTTAAGAAGAACAAAAGCACAATGTGCTCAATTTTTATTCTTAATTTTACATTTTACATGATTTGCTTCATACTTTAACCAGAAAAATCCTAGCACCAATAATAATAAAGCTATTAGTTTATAAGGTAAACCGGCTAAAGGTAATGCTGCAACAGCAAAAGTAATTCCTATAGTTGAAAAGAAAGCTATTACACAAGGAGTACATCCATAAGTTAACATCCCAAATAGAACTGCAAAGCCAGACATAAATGTTCCTTTGCCTTCTTTACCGGTTAACTTAACTAAGGTTGTTGATACATTCCACATAAAAGCTGATAAAAACGCCATAAAAATATTTAAAATAATATTCCCAATAACCAAATAAATACCATAATCATTTAGCATTTGTGTATATCCAATATTTAATATATCTAATAGAAAATATAAACCAAGAAAAACTGCAAAAATAATTGATCCTTGAATAATATAACGTTTTTCTTTTTGCATTAATAAAATTGTATTAAACATGTCAACTCTCCTATGTATAATTTACTATATTATAACATATTTCAAATTATCATAAGAATAAACTGCTCACCAATTTAGAAGCTTCATGGTATTAATATATATATCTTTTATTTCCTTTCCTACAATAGTATTAGAATCCACAACTAATTTTCTATTATTAATTATTTCATTAACTTTTTCCGAATAAGATATATCTCCTAAAAAACTATAATTATTAGCTTTTAAATATGATTTTATTTTGTTAGAAACTTCAATATTAATGTCATATTTATTAATACATACCCCAAAATCAAGTTTAAATTTCTCAACAGTTTCAATAATCCTTTTTAAATCACTAAATCCCGAAAATGAAGGTTCAGTCACTAACAAAACAAAATCCACTCCACTCATTGAAGCAATTACAGGACACCCTATCCCAGGAGGTCCATCAATAACAGTAATTTCTTCATAATTTTTATCTAATTGCTTTTTTACTTCGGTAACCAATAAACCAGAATTACCACTACCCATTTTTAAACTACCTGTAGAAAACAAATAATTATCTTGATACAAATCTATACTTCCAGAAACTGAATCTATATAATCGATTGCTCCTTGTGGACAAACAAAGCCACAGACACCACAGCCTTCGCATTTATAAGGATTAATTTTATACTCAAGTCCATTAAAATCAATTGCATTAAAACGGCAATTATCTTGACAAATACCACAATTAAGACATTTTTCCTGATTAATTTTTGCGATTTTTAATCCATAATAAGGTTTAGAATTATAAGTCCCTTGTTTATATACTAAATGCAAATTAGGAGCCTCAACATCACAATCAGCAAAATTTTTGCTTTTTGCCAATTTAATAAAACTACTTGCTATTGTTGTTTTTCCAGTTCCACCCTTACCACTTAAAACTAATATTTTTTTCATAAATCAACCTCTTGTCTTATTTGTTCAATAATTTTATTAAAATATGGCTTAAACCTTTTATTATCAGAAACTATTTTTTGATTTGAATTCAGCTTAGATAATTCTTTATCAAAAGGTATATAACCAAGAATCTTAATAGCATTGGATTTCGCAAAATCTTCTATAACATTATTATAACTATTAGCCTTATTTATTATCAAACCAATTTTTTTATTATATATAGTGGTTAACTCATAAACCAATTTTAAATTTTCTAAACCAAAAACCGTCGGTTCACTAACTAAAATACAGTAATCTGCCTCTTCAATACTCTCCATTACACTACAACCATTTCCCGGAGGACAATCAATAATATTAACTGTTTTTTTATCAGCTTTATCAATTAATTGACTAATTATTTCTATACCAGACTCTTTTCCTATATTTAACTCTCCACCAAAAATCTTATGATTTTTATAATCTCCTTGATAAATTACCCCTATTGGTTCTTCTCTTTCAGTTATAGCATCAAATTCACAAACTAACTTACAACCTCCGCAACTATGACATAAACTAGGTAAAAGTTTTACCTTCCCTAAAAAATCAATTAAAGCATTATAACGACAAAAATCTACGCATTTATTACAATGCGTACATTTTTTATCATCTATTTTAGGCACTAAAATATTAACATCTGTTTTTTTATAATCAATTGGAAAATAAAATATCCCATTTGGTTCTTCAACATCACAATCAATTAAATTAGCTTCATCTATAAGATTAACTAGATTAACAGCTAGAAGGGTTTTTCCAGCTCCACCTTTACCACTTAAAATGGCAATTTGCATTAATACAATTCCTCTAACTTATCATTTAAAAAGTCATTAATATTTTCTCTTGCAATTTTTTCAGTAGCTTTGTAGATTTTAATATCAGTCTCAAGTAAAATTTCTAAAGCTTTTTCACCAATTCTTGGAGTAATTAGAATATCTGTAGAATATTTCATTAAAAATTCCGCAGTTTTAACTCCAGCTCCATGAGCTTCGTTTTGAAAGTTATTTATAAATGATTTTCCGTCTACTTTATCAGTATCATATATATAGAAATAATTTGCTCTTCCTAAATTCTCTGAAATAAATGCTTTTTCACCACTTGTTTTTGTTGGTAATGCAATTATCATATTTAATTCCTCCCATATTGAAATAAGCGACAAAAGTCGCTTATATCAATTATTATTTTAATTCATTTTCTATTTGGTCTATTCTTTTTTGTAATTCTTCTTTTTCTCTTTGAAGATCTTCTTTAGTATTTGAATAAGCAAATCCGCGACCATAGCCTCTAGCTAAACCTCTACCATAACCTCTGCCTAAACCTCTACGTGCAAAAGTTGTGTTAGTTCCATTGCATGATCCCATTCTTCTACCTGTCATACTACCTAAACCTTCCGGGCCTGTTCTATCTCTACCTGGCATAATTTCACCTCCATATATTTGACATATGTCAATAACTACAATTATATTATAGCACTTATATTTTAAATGTCAATAATAAAATTCCTTATAATACTTTTTAAACTAAACGCAATAAAAGAAAAGGATTTATGCATTTACTTTAAAAAGAAAGGATTTATAATTAGATTATGTTCTAGTCAAGGAAAGAGAGGTTTTTATGACTAGATTAAATTATGAAGATCTTTTACACATTTATAAATTAATATCATTAGATATGAGTGCGTTAGAGATTTCAAAGTCATTGAATATGAATCCTTCAACCCTTTATCGTTTAATTAAAACCAATAGAGTAAACAAACATATTAGTCGTAACGTTAGAAAATATCCTTTTAAAAGTTGTGTTCATTTACACGAGTGTAGATTAACTCTTAAACGCTGTAAAAATGATTGTCAAAGGTTTGAAAAGTATATCTGCCCTAGATTAAAAAGATTCCCTTTTATCTGTAATTTCTGTTTAGAAAGAAGTAAATGTGTTAAAGAACAATATCTCTTTAATCCAGATGATGTTTACTTAAAAAGAAGAAAGCGATTAATTGAAACTAGAAAACATATTAGATTAAATAAATCAGATTTTAAATCCTTTAATCATTGGATTTCTCCGTTGATTAAAGAGGGTAAATGTATTGAGGTTTTATATAACGCTTATCCAGATGACTTTCCTGTTTCTACTTCTAGTGTTAGGCGTTGGATTAATGAAGGTTATTTATCAGCCAAACGTATTGATTTAAGGCGTGCTGTAAAGTTTAAAGTAAAGAAACAATATCAGATTAAACGCCGCTATTCTCATGACCCATTGTTTAAATACAAACATACCTATGCTTACTTCTTAAATCATCTTAAATCCAATCTTAAAGCTAGTATCATTGAATTCGATACTGTACATGGTGTAACGACTGAAAAACCTAAATTATTAACTATGTATCACAGACAAAGTCATTTACAAATTGGCTTTCGTCTTGAAAGCATATCTGAAAAAGAAGTTAATAAAGCTTTAAGACATTTTCAGACTTTACTAGGTAGTGATTATTCAAAACTATTCAATGTGATTCTAGCTGATAATGGCTTTGAATTTGATGGTTTAATGAAGCATTCTATTAACGATAATACTGGTGAAGTTCTTTCTCATGTTTTTTATACTAGACCTTATAACTCTGGTGATAAAGGCGGTTGTGAAAAAAATCATACTTTTTTTAGATATTTTATTCCAAAAGGTAAACCTTTAGCTCAGTTAACTCAA
>JAGYOE010000042.1 GCA_018399755.1 Bacilli bacterium | reverse complement strand
CCTCATTTAACTATATATCCAGCGATAATTATTTCAATATTAATGATTACATTTAATATGTTTGGTAATGCACTTAGAGATGCATTCAATCCAGCGCTTAGGGGGTCTGAATAATGAGTGATAGAAAAATAAAATTAACAGTTGAAGATTTAGCAGTATCATTCAGAACTAACCAAGGGTTGGTACATGCAGTTAGAGGTATAGATTTTGAACTTTATGAAGGCGAAACCCTAGCTATAGTTGGTGAATCTGGATCAGGAAAGTCCGTTTCTAGTAGAACAGTAATGGGGATATTAGCTTCAAACGGTTTTATTAAAACTGGAAAAATTATTTATGAAGGTCAAGATTTAACTAAAGTTGATGAAGAACATTATCACGAATTACGTGGTAGTAGAATTGGAATGATTTTCCAAGACCCAATGTCTAGTTTGAATCCAATTATGAGAATTGGTAAACAAATAACTGAGGGTATGTTGCTAAATGGAAAACGTTTAAAGAATCGTTATAAGAGATTATATAAACATGAAAAAAATATTTATTATGAATTGCTTAATGATAAAAAAGCACTTAAGAAAGATTTCAAAAAATTTAAGAAACAAAAAAAGAATGAAATTAAAATTGGTGTAAAAAACATTAAGAAAGAATATGAAGAGAGAATTAAGGATCTTAAAAAGGAAACTGATTTTAATATTTTTGAAGCTAAGAATAATATTAGATTTAATAAGATGGACATTTCTAAAGCTAAAAAAATCATTAAAGACAGTGATGATAAAAAAAATATTGCAAAACAAGAAAAAATCTTAGCTAAACATCAAGCAAATATTGCAAGAATAAAAGATGAAATTACTGAATTTAAAGCTAAATATAAAGAACAAAAAGCTCAGCTTAAAGAAGAGAAAAAAGTTAAAATTGTTGAATTTAAAGCTGAAAAGAAAAAAGAACAAGCCGAAACTAAGACAAAAATTAATGAAGTAAAACAAAACTATTCTGATGAAGAAGCTTTAAAAGAAAAATTAGCTGAAGTTTCAGAGTTGCATAATGAAAAATATAACTTTGAAAAAGCAATGGAAGAATTAAATAAAAAAATCGCTCCTGCTAAAGAAAAGTATTTACAAGCAAAAAAATCAGCTAAGATTACAGTTAAAAAAGAATATCAAGAACAAAAAGAAAGAATTAATAGCGAAATTGAAAAAGTTAAGGCTGAAGAAGAAGCGGCTGGTAGTAGAGAAAAACAAGTTGAAGAAAAACGTGCTAAATTACAAGCAGCTTTAGATAAAAAGGAAGCTATAAAAGAAAAATACAAAGAAGATAAAAACAATGCTATTACTAGTCGTGAAAAAGAAAAAGTTAAAAGAAATTACAAATTTGCAATATCAGAAATTAATTTTGATATAAAAAAATTAAAAGAAGAAGTTAAAATTGAAAAGAATTACTTTAAATTTAAAATCAAAGGTCTTAAGGAAGAATTAAAGCGCTATAAAAAAGTTACCAAAATGGAAGCTTATGAACGTGCGATAACAATTATGTCTGAAGTGGGAATTCCGCAACCGGAAAAAAGGTTTAGACAATATCCATTCCAGTTCTCTGGTGGTATGAGACAAAGAATAGTTATTGCGATTGCTTTAACAGCTAATCCAGATATCTTAATTTGTGATGAACCTACTACAGCTTTAGATGTGACTATTCAAGCGCAGATTCTTGAGCTAATTAACAAGTTAAAAGTTGAAAGAGATTTATCTGTTATCTTTATTACTCATGACTTAGGTGTTGTGGCTAATATGGCTGATAGAATTGGTGTTATGTATGCTGGTAAAATAGTTGAATTAGGTACTGCTGAAGATATATTCTATGACCCTAAACATCCTTATACTTGGGCATTATTATCTTCTATGCCTGATATTAATACTAAGGAAAGATTATCAGCTATTCCTGGAACACCACCTAATATGTTGTTCCCACCTAAGGGAGATGCATTTGCAGATAGAAATAAATATGCAATGAAGATTGATTTTGAAAGACAACCACCTATGTTTAAAGTTAGTGAAACTCATTCAGCTGCAACGTGGTTGTTACATAAAGATGCTCCAAAAGCGAATATGCCAGAAATTGTTCAAAAGCGAATTAATCGGATGTTAGACCAATCTAAAGAGGTGAAAACTAATGAGTAAACAAGAAACTCCAGTACTTAGTGTACAAAACTTAAAACAACATTTCTCTTCTGGGTTTGGTAAAAACAAATTAGTTGTTAAAGCCGTAGATGGTATTAGCTTTGATATATATAAAGGTGAAGTATTCGGTTTAGTTGGTGAATCTGGTTGTGGAAAAACTACTACTGGTCGTTCAATTATTAAATTATATGAGCCAACAGATGGAGAAGTTTACTTTTTAGATACTTTAATCTCAGCTGGTTTTTTGGGAAATAAAGATGCAATCAAAAAAGCTAAAAAGGTAGCAAAAGACAAAATAAGATCAATTAAACACGATTTAAATGAAGACTTGGCCGCTGCTAAAACAGATGACCAAAAAGACAATTTAAAAGCTGAGTTTAATAAGAAAGTTGAAGAGATAAAAGCTGAAAGAGATAAGAAGATAGCTGAAGAGAAAGAGGATATAGTACGCAAGAAAGAAGAACAAGATGCTAATTATGACTTGATGAAAAAAATGCAAATGATTTTTCAAGATCCAATTGCATCTTTAAATCCGCGTATGACTGTAAAAGAAATTATTGCGGAAGGTTTGAGAATTGCAGGGGTAACTGATCCACGTAAAATTAACGATGAAGTTAATAATGTATTAGAAACAGTTGGACTTTTACCAGAACATGCAAGTAGATATCCTCATGAGTTCTCAGGTGGTCAAAGACAAAGAATTGGTATTGCAAGAGCTCTAATCGTTAATCCAGAATTTATTATTGCGGATGAGCCGATTTCAGCACTTGATGTTTCAATTCAGGCACAGGTAATTAACCTATTAAATGATCTTAGAGATCGTTTGGGTATTACTATTATGTTTATTGCTCATGATTTATCAGTTATTAAATATTTTAGTGATAGAATTGGCGTTATGTATTATGGTAATCTAGTTGAATTAGCAGATGCGGATGAATTATTCTTAAATCCATTGCATCCTTATACTAGGTCTTTACTATCTGCTGTTCCACAGCCTGACCCTAGATATGAAAAAACTAGAAAAAGAATTACTTATGATCCTTCAGAACATGACTATCAAGATTCACCTCCAAAACTTCAAGAAATTAAAAAAGGCCATTGGGTCTTAGCTAATAAAGAAGAAATTGCGGAGTATAAAAAAGTTCTTAAATAATGATAAAAAAATATATCATTAATGTAGTTGTAGGTAGTTTGTTAGCCTATGTTATTGCACCGTTTTTGTTAGATGGAGGAAATAATCTTGAAAATGCTTCATTTGCTATAGGTGTAGCAATGACGAGTTTTGGGTTGTTAACTGTTACTGATGCTACTTCAATTTTCCGAGGAATGGGTTATGTATTAAAGAAATTGTTTACTAAGAGAGTACAAGATATGTCTTATTATGACTATTTACTTTCAAAGCAAAAGAAAAAAGAACCTTATTCAGGGTATCCATTACTTTTTGCTGGTATAACATTAATTATTCTTTCACTAACCTTGGCTCCGAACCTATAATAGGATTTAGGCAGGTTAACGCCTGCCTTTTTTATTTTTTTTATATGTATTATTGAATAAAAACTTAATTTTTGGTAAAATAATTTAAAAAATAAGGTGATTTAATGAACCAATTTAAACTAAAAAATCTTGATTTATCATCAAAAGAAATTAAACGTCAAAGAATGTATATTATTAGTTATTTACTATTTGCTTTAGTTTTAACTCTTGCTTTTGGTACTTTAGAAGATCCTTTTAGATACACTCTCAGCAATATAGGTAATAGGTTTGGCTGGGGGCCTAGAATTATGTTTATAATTTGGTCTGCGGTTTCTGGGTCGGCTATAGAAATAACTTTTATTTTTCTTATGCGACTTATTAAATATAATGATAAAAAATGTCGAATGTTTATTGGACTAACTACAGCTTCGATTATTATTACTTCAATTATTCCAGCTTTACAAAATGAATTACCTTTTTGGCACACTATTCATGTTGGAACTTCAATCTTAATTGGTCTTTTCTTTTTATTAGCAATGTATCCATTTGTGAAGTACTTATTAACAGTTATTCCTCAATATAAAAAATTGATTTATTTTTGGTTAATTGTAATATGGCCTGGTTCATTTACGATGCTTTATTTTTTCAGTATTACTGCGATGTTTGAAATATGGTTTTTTGTTTCGATTATTTTATTTTTGCTATATATGACTGTGATTTTATATGATGAAGCCTCAGATAAAAAACTAAAAGAAGAAGAACAAATCAACTGATGTCTTTAGTGAATATAAGTTGATTTGTTTTACTAAATATTTTAATATGTTATAATGTTAATAAAGAAGGAGGTATTATAAATGGATCAATATCATGAACCATTTGACAAATTAAGTCAAGAAACAAAAGAAATGACAAGAGCTTTTAGATCTTTAATTGAGGAGTTTGAAGCTGTTGATTGGTATAATCAAAGAATGGATGTTACTCAAGATGAAGAGTTAAAAGCAATTTTAAAACACAACCGTGATGAGGAATTAGAACATGCGGCTATGGCTTTAGAATGGCTTAGAAGAAAATTGCCTGAATTAGATGATGAATTAAGAGAAAATTTATTTAAAGAAGGCGAAATAGCTGGACATCATGGGGATGAAGATGAAGAATCTTCTGATACAAAATCTTTAAAAATTAAATAAGGAGTGAGTATTATGGATATTTTCAAAAGAAATATAGCACCAATATCAGACATGGCTTGGGAAGAAATTGACGAAAGAGCAGAAGAGGTTATTAATTCGCAATTATCGACTCGGAAATCCGTAAAGGTTAATGGCCCTTTTGGATTATCATATACTACAGTTCCAACAGGCCGTTTAAATTTAGTTGACAACAATAAATCTAATGTAAAATTAGGTTTATATAATAATCAAAGTTTGTTAGAAACAAGAATCTCATTTGAGTTATCTCAATGGGAATTAGATAATATTTTGCGCGGGGCAAAAGATATTGAATTAGATAATTTAGAAGCCGCTGCTAAAGAAATAGCTCGGTTTGAAGATGATGTAATTTATAATGGAAATAAATCCGCAAATATTAAAGGTCTAATGAATGAAGCAGGTAATAAGAAAACTATTGAGTTAGATTCACAAGATATATTATCAAATCTTTCTGAAGCACTAATAGATTTAAAAAATTCATTTGTTGAGGGACCATTTAACTTTGTTGTCAGTAAATCTTTATTTAAAGCTCTAAATAAAGTTCACGGATCTAAATTGCTTAAAAACATTATCGAAGATATGATTGGTGGAAAAGTAATTGTATCAGAAATGATAAAAGGTGGATTATTGTTACCTATTGAGCATGATGATATCGAATTTACACTAGGTCAAGAATATACTATTGGTTATGAATCTCATGATACAAAAAATATTAGATTATTTATTATGAATTCATTTACTTTAAGAGTTTTAGACGAAAATATTTTGGTCAAATTTAGCATTAAATAATAAATTTAGAATTTATAAGAACTTATCGAACTTTGATAAGTTCTTTTTTACTTTTAATCAAGTTAATTAATCTATTATATTTAATAATTGAATTAAAAATTGTATAATAATAATAACAAGATATAAACAATTACTGATTTGGATTTATTAAATTAATTATATAGAGAAAGTGAGATTAATTATGCCTTATCAAAATAAGTATTTAAAACTACTAAGCAATGAGTTTCCAACTGTCCAAGCAGTTAGCACAGAATTAATAAATTTAAGCGCTATTTTAAATTTACCCAAGGGAACAGAAGTATTTGTTACAGATATTCATGGAGAATATGATGCGTTTAATCATTATTTAAAAAATGCTTCAGGAATTATTAAGGAGAAAATTGAACTTTTATTTAGTGATTTATCTGAAAAGAAACGCAATCAAATAGCTTTTTTCATATATTATCCTACAGATATGTTGAATAAATACAAAAA
>JAGYOE010000041.1 GCA_018399755.1 Bacilli bacterium | reverse complement strand
CAGATTACTTTTGTTCTTTCTGTTTTGATTCTTTCTTTAATTTGATATAATAATTAAAGAGGTGCTTATGAAAATATTAATTGATGCGGATGCAAGTCCAGTAAGAAATATTACTACTGAATTGGCAAAAATATATCATATTGATTTAATCATTGTATGTAATGTTCATCATATGATTAATACAGATTATGGGAAAGTTATTACTGTGGATTCAGGGAGTGATGTGGCGGATCATGAAATTGTTAATTTGACTAAAAAAGGAGATTTAGTTATAACTCAAGATTATGGGTTGGCTAGTCTTATTTTATTAAAAGGAGCTTATGTATTACATCAAGATGGTTGGTTTTATACAGCTGATAATATAGACACATTATTATTACAAAGACATTTAAGTCAAAAAATGAGAAAAGCAAAAAAAAGGCATGGACATATTTCTAAGCGTAAAGAGAGCGATAATCAAAAGTTTAAAGAGAAATTAGAAATTTTTCTAAAAAATAAAAGTTTTAAGGATGTATCTAAATGAAACATATTAAAAGATTATTTATAGTAATATTTATTTTATTTATTATTGTCTTAACATTGGTGTTTGTTCCTAAAACCAAGTATGAACAAACGAATCCCTTCCTTAGTAAAGATGGGATGCCTTTAGTAATGGCGCATGCCGGTGGTAAAGGCATTTATCCTGATAATACAATGGCAGCTTTTAATTATTCTTATGATTTAGGTGTTGACGTTTTAGAGATGGATGTTCAATTAACAAAAGATAATATTCCTGTTTTATTGCATGGAGAAAATGAAACAGGGAACACTATTCAGCATTCAAATTGCAAAACAGTCGTATGGGAAGAGAATTATCAGTATTTATATGATAATTGTAATTTTGCTTATAACTATCAAGAAGAAGATGAGTCTTTTTTATACCAAGATATGGTATCTACAGACTGGCAAGCAGCTAATGTTTATTTACCAACATTAGAAGAAGTATTTCAAAACTTTGGTGATGATATTTTATATAATATTGAAATTAAAGCAGACGCTGATGCGCCTAGGACAGAGACAGCTGATGCTGTAATAGCTTTAATTGAAGATTATAATCTAGTTGATAATGTTTTACTAGCAACAGCTTTTGATGATATAAGTGAATATATTGTTTCTAATTATCCTGATATTTTATTATCAATGAGTTATGGGAGTGCAACAAAACAAGTTATCTCTATTTATACTCTAACTACTTTATTTAAAGGAAAACCAAAATATACAGCTATGCAAGTACCTACAGCATATGATTTAGCTGTTATTGGAAACTTTGAGTTAAACAGATGGATGATTATCCATAGTCTTCATCAACAAAATATAGCTATGCATTTTTGGACAATCAATGATGAAGATACTATGCGTAAATTAATTGATCAAGGTGTTGATGGAATAATTACTGATTATCCTGAACTGCTGATAAATATAATCGAAGAATATGATTCGGATTAAAAAAATTATATAATGAATTTATTATAAATTTGTAATTAAAATGAATACAAATCTTTTATTAAATTTGCTTATTTTTTGATTTTATCGTAAAATTATATATAAGTTAAACTTAATTTTATCTATATTACAGCAAAAAATTAATTTCTAAAAATAAAAAATATATAAGTTTGGTGAATGAATAATGACAAATATGAGAAAATGCACCTTTAATGAAGTTCATAAAATTCATGATTTAATGACCTATATTGATGATATAATAAGAGACGATTCTATCTTTGATTTAGATGATATTGAATTTGTAAAAAGACATATAAAAGCAACTGGATTTACAGTTGGTGTTTTTGATAATGAAAGACTTATTGCTTTTTTAATTGTTAGAATTCCTAATAAGGAAAAAGATAATTTAGGTTATAATTTAGAGATTAAAGAACTTGATAAGGTTATTCACATGGAATCACTTGGAGTTCATCCAGATTATCGAGGAAAAGGTCTTCAGAAAAAAATGATTAGATATGCTGAAAAGCTACTGGAAGAAGGAAAATATAAGTATTTAACTTGTACAGTATCACCTAAAAATACCCATAGTTTGAAAAACTTCCAAGCTTTAGGATATGAAATTGAATTAAAAGCAAAAAAATATGATGGTTATCAAAGATATATATTAAAAAAAATTGTCAAAAACAAATAAACTATTTTCTTTAATTTGTTTTGAAAAGATAATTAAAACCTCTAAGTTTTTCCCAATAATTAATTTGGGTAGCCTTAGAGGTTTTTTATATATATAATCATTTAATTATAATTTTATCTAATTTATAATTATTTTATTCTTGATAGTCCCATTCAACTGTCGCATCTACGCCTAACCAATTGTCATGCCAATTATTTGGTTTAGATGCTGCTTCAATGTAGACGATTAAATCTTCACTGCAAGTACTAAAAACGTTATATCCCATATATTCGACACTGATTGGAATAATAATTGATGTTAATGGTGTTCTACTAAAAGCATGTTCTTCGATGGTTGTTACAGTTTCTGGTATAGTTATACTAGTTATGCCTGTAAGCGCAAAAGCTGATTCACCAATTGTTTCTAATTGTGAACCTTCTTCAAAGGTTATGGTTGTTAAATCTGATGCGCCGTAGAAGGCATAAGCACCAATGGTTTTAACTGAAGCAGGGATTTCTATGGTTGTGAATTTACCAAACATAAAAGCTCTTGAACCAATGATTTCTAACTGAGAGTCTTCCTCGAAAATGATTGATGTTAATGTGTAAACCTTAAGCGCTTTATGCTTTATAATCCTGACAGATGCTGGGATGGTTATAGAAGTTATTCTTGTGTCAGAGAAAGCAAGTCTACCAATGACTTCTAATTGCGAACCAGCTTCAAAGGTAATTGAAGTTAAATGATCAGCTTCTTCAAATGCAAAATCCATAATATGGGTAACACTAGCAGGTACAATATAGTCTGTATTAGTTTTATTTGCGGGATAAACATATAATGTTGTTAGATTTTTATCATATAATATACCATTGACAGATTTGAAGTATGGATTATCTTCTGCGACATGAATGTTTTCAAGGCTAATTGTATAAGAGAAGGTTCTGGTAGATATAGTTTCAACACTAGTAGGTATTTCAACGGTTTCAATCCGAGCATGATAAAACAAATCTTCAGGCAGTTCATTGATTTGTGATCCGGTTTGGAAGGTGAGAGATGATAAATCTTTTACCGATTCAAATGAAGTTTTTGCTAATTTTGTGACATGCGCAGGAATTTCAAATGCGCTATCTGGTTTTGCTTGTGGATAGATGAGTAATACCGTTTGGTCTTTATTATATAATACGCCATCAATAGATGAAAAATAAGCGTTATCTTGATCAACATTGATTGATTCTATAAAATTGAACTTACCAAATACATTGTTTCCGATTGTTTGTAGTGATGCAGGGAAATGAAAATCAATTATTTTTGTATTTAAAAAAGCAAGGTGTCCTATTTTTTCAAGTTCTGTTCCAGTTTCATAGTTTAATTGTGTTAAAAAAGTATTTGCATAAAAGGCATTTCTTGCTATTTCAATTACAGAAGCAGGAACAGTAAAAGAAGTATCGGCCTTATTTTTCGGATAGTATAGTAAGATTGTTTGATCTTTATTATATAACACACCGTCCATTGACATAAAATGTTCGTTATCTTCATGGACGATAATTTCTTCTAATTTTTCAGATTGACTTAAAGCTTTATAATGAATGTTTGTGACTGTTTCAGGGATTGAAATGGTGGTTAAGTCATTATAACCAAAAGCATTACCTCTAATTGTTGTAACTGGAATATCTTTAACAGTACTTGGAATTTCAATTGTTTCCAAAAATTCATCAGGATTATAATAGTCTATAAGTGATGCTTCATCGTAAGTTATAGTAAATAGCAGAGGACCTTCTTCAAACACATCAAAGTTTTGAATTAATTCAGCGGTTTGATTTGGGCTACAATCGATAGTAAATAATTGTTGTTCATAGATTCCATCATCAATGTTCTCAGAAGCAACCAAGGCATCCATATCATTTTTTTGTTGTATCAATAAATTCTCCATGGATATTTTCATTTCAGTATATGTATCTTCATTTACGTCATCAATTGAAATAAATGAACGAAGAATGATTTCACCATCTCTAAATCCATATTCAATGAAAAAATCTAATACATAGACATTACTATAAGAAAAATCATGAATCACATAAAGTTGTCCCTCTAGTTTGTGATACTCTTCATAGTATTCTCCATCAACAGTTACATCGTCCATTGATGTTTCTAAAGCAACAAGGGTTATATAATCTATATAATCTACCTTTAAATCGTTATGATTATATGCTTTAATATAGTAATCTTCAATGAGTTTATTTAATATTTCAAACTCATCATCTTCTAAAGGCGTTTCTGGTATTGTTTCCTCTGTTGTTGTTTCTAAAGTTGTTTGTGCTTCAGTTGTCGTTATTTGTGTTGTTGTTACTTCAGTTGTAGAGATTTCTTCGGTTGTTTCTGTTGAACTTATTTCTGTTGTCGTTTCAGTTTCTGAGGTCGTAAGTGAAGTTTGCTCATTATCAGTACATGATAATAATAGAAAATTAATAACAAATAGTAATATGAATACAGTTTTAAGTAATTGTTTTTTCATAAATAAATTTTCGCTTTATATAAGCTTTTTCCTCCTATAAATATAAGTAAGTTTTTGACTCATTTTTTTAATTATAGCATAAGATGATAAAGTTATTAAAGATAAAACAAGAAATTAATAAAAAAATTTAATAATATTTAAGAAGATAATTTTAGATATTAATTGTAAAATATATTCTTAAGCTGTATTTTATATAATAAAACATTGTAATTACCTATGATTATTAATGATACATAAAATAAATGAAAGTGTTTTCATTTATTCGCTTGTTGATATTGAAAATCACTATTCTTAGTGATATAATTTTCATGTTAGCAGAGGAGGAATATTATGAATTTATCTAAACGAGTATTAAATATGCAAGAATCACCTGTTAGGAAACTAGTTCCTTATGCATTAAAGGCAAAAAAGAACGGAAAAAAGGTATATCATTTAAATATCGGACAACCTGATATAGAAACACCTAAAGAATTTATGGAAGCGATAAATAATTATGATACTAGAATTATCCAGTATTCATATTCACAAGGTGAACCTAGCTTAATAGAAGCGATAAAAGATTATTATCATCGTGATAATATATATTTTGATAATGAAGATATTTTAATTACTAATGGTGGTAGTGAAGCTTTAACTTTTACTACAATTGCGACTTGTAATCCTGGAGATGAAATTTTAATTCCAGAACCTTTCTATACAAATTATAATGGTTTCACAAGTGAAGTAAATGTTAATTTGGTGCCAATTACCACTAAAGCAGAAGATGGTTTTAGATTGCCAAAAAGGAAAGAAATTACGAAGTTAATTACTAAAAAAACAAAAGCAATTCTTTTTTCAAATCCTGGTAATCCTACTGGAGTAGTTTTAACTAAGAATGAAATGGATATGTTAAAAGAAATAGCTATAGAAAATGATTTGTTTATTATTAGTGATGAAGTATATCGTAAAATGGCTTTTGATGGATTGAAATCTTATAGTATGGCTGAATTAGATGGGATTTCAGATCGTTTAATTGTAATTGATAGTGTATCTAAACGTTTTAGTGCATGTGGTGCGAGAATTGGAAGTATTGCCTCTAAGAATAAAGAACTTACAAAAAATATTTTAAAGCTTTGTCAAGCTAGATTATGTGTTGCGACACTTGAACAAATTGGCGCAGCTTCTCTTTATAAGTTGCCAGAATCTTATAGTGAAGAAATAAAAAACACATATGAAAAACGTCGTGATATTGTTTATCAAACTTTAAGTGATATTCCTAATGTTGTATGTAAGAAACCTCAGGGCGCTTTCTATGTGGTTGCTAAATTGCCTGTAGAGAATGCAGAAGATTTTTGTGTTTGGTTACTTGAAACCTATAACTATAATGGCGAAACAATTATGTTAGCACCTGCTGAGGGTTTTTATGGTACTAAAGGGCTAGGGAAAGATGAAGTTAGAATTGCTTATGTTTTAAATGAAGAAGAAATGAAACGAGCGATGTTTATTTTAAGAGAAGCGTTAAACGTTTATAATCAATAAACTGAAACATATGTTTCAGTTTTATTTTGATTAATTGAAGATATTTTTATTCTTTATATTATAATTATTAAGCAAATATATTTCTTTGTTAATAAGATAATATATCATGATATAATATAATAAGAGTTGTTAATATTAAGCAACCGGTAATGATGTCAAGAGAAAAAAGCAATAAA
>JAGYOE010000040.1 GCA_018399755.1 Bacilli bacterium | reverse complement strand
TGTCGTCATCGTAATTGATGACTATATGAATTATTATAATCATTATAGATATCAATGGAATCTTAAACGAATGAGTCCTAAAGCTTATGGTGATATGTTAAGAAGTATAACAATCAAAAAAGATAGTTATTCTTTAGAAGAACAACTATCTAGTTAATAAAATTATTATATTAAAGTCTTTTTTTAAATAGTCCTTGACATAGGGTACACATTAAAAGGATTGGGTTTTTATATTCTATCAGATTAAATAAAAATTAAATAATTAAATTATGTTTTGAAACCTTTTCGTTTTTGTGAACCCCATTTTCCACTTTCTTTTAAAGCTTTAAATGTACTTACTATTCTATGTAAACTTATCATTTGTCGATAACCAAAATTTTCTAGAATAGCAAATAAAATTAGCAAGAATGTTTCTTTTTTATTTAACATTAATATTTCTCTTTCTGTCATAAATAATGCAGATAGAGAAATCATCACACCAAAAGCAATTGAGGCTGTGAAAATTCCTAAAATAATTAAAGGATTAAGCAAACCTAATATTAACGCAATAATTAACATAATATACCCTTGCATTTCAAAGAATGGTCCTAAAAATTCAAACAAGAAATAATAAGGATAACCTAAAAAACCAATTTGTTTATATTTAGGGTTTAACGCAAGTTTACGATGATAAGATAAAATATCAATTAATCCTCTTTGCCAACGATTACGCTGCTTTAGAAGCGTAATAATATCACTTGGTAATTCTGTATAACAATAAGCATTATAAACATAAACAACTCTAAAAGGATCTTTCTTTTCAAGTGCTTGTTTTGTCAAACGGACAACTAATTCCATATCTTCTCCAACAGTATCCTTTTTATGAATACTACTACTAGTTAAGTAACCTCCTGTTTCAATCAAAACATCCCGTTTAAACAATCCAAAAGCACCAGATATAATCATTAAACTCCTAAGTTCGCTCCAACCAATTCGCCCACTTGTAAAGGCTCTTAAATATTCAATTGTTTGAAATCGGCAAAGAGTGTTTTTAGGAAGTCCTCTTGTTTCAACTTTTCCTCGATCAAATGTAAATCCGTTAGCTGGATAAATATTACCCCCTAATGCAACATGTGGAGAAACATCATCTAACATAACTGAAGCGAGTTTTAATAAAGCATCGCCCTCTAAAATACTATCTGCATCAATTCCGCAAACATAATCATGTTGGCTAACATTTATCCCCACATTTAAGGCATCTGCTTTACCACCATTATGTTTATCAATAACTAGTAAATTAGGAACTGTTTTAGTTTTATATACACCCCTAATAGGTTTTGTTCCTAAATCTATTTTGTAATTTACGTGTATTCTTTCTAAATTGAAATATTCAATTAGTTTAGTTAATGTTAAATCTTTAGATCCATCATTCACAACAACAACTTCATAGCGGGGATAATTTAAGTTCAATAAACTTGTTACACTATCAATAATACTTTTGTCTTCATTATATGCCGGAGCAATAATAGAGATTCCTGGCAATAACTGATCCATAAACAATAAAGAATACTTTCTTGTTTTAGAGAGGTTAACTTGTTTCTTTGAACCAATTAAAGCAAAAACTAACAAGATAATGTATATAATATTTATAATTACAAAATATGCAATAAGATAGATATTTACATCGATGATAAACCCTTCTATTCGCTGTTTCCAGTTCATATCTATCAGTCTAAAATTAAACCGTAATATATATATTATTGGGAACAAAAACAAACTCATTAACAACCACCTAATTAACCAAAAAATTTTGCTTTTTTCTAAAGGCGGTTTCTCTCTATCAATAATCCTAGGCGCTTTTTTTGTAATACTAAACTCTTTTAAAACATTAGAATTAGTATAAGTCCTAAATTCATTTAATAACATTTTATCATTACTGAGAATTGGTTTTATAAAACTAATTAACAAAGCTTGTAAATCTTGATTGGGATTTTGATTTAAAAAATCAATAATAGGTTCTGTAATTCCTTGATTTAACATTATTTGAATTATTTCTTTTAACAAACTTTTATCTAGGCTTTTATATTTCAAAAGAATATAATCAATGCGATCAGAAAAGAGTTTAATTAACATTTGCTTTTGATAATAGTTTAATTCTGAAAATTTTAACAATAAACTATCAAGTAATTTTTTTTGATTAAACACTAACTTTGATAAAGCCTCTAATCTATAAGTATCAAAATCACTTTCATCAAATCCATTTACAAGTTTAATTAAGTTACTTTTATCCGTGCTTTTTCCTAATGATAAAATAGCATATTTTTTTATCTGTGGGTTAGTATGGTTTAAATATATAGATTGACTTAGTATTTCAGGTGTATGTCTAAGAAGATTTTGCAAAATTAATTTAATGATTAATTTATTTTGTTCCGTTTCATATATTTTATTTTGACAAATATTTTTTAAAGTTTTAAGCATATAATCAACTAAATAAGCTTCTGTATAAAACGCACTAATTCTGATGAAACCCAAAACAATTTCAAAGCGTTTATCATCTTTAAAACTTATAAAAGATTTATAAATTCTCTTAAAGTTGCTTCCTAATAAAGTACATAACCTTTGGTGATATTGATCGCTAGAACCAACTAAAGATTCAATCATAATTTTAGTAAATTCTTCATTTTTACAATAACGCATTTGTGATACTAACCTAAGTTTTACAGCTTCATTTTTTTCAATTAGAAAACGAGTTATTAATAATTTGTATGTTTCATCTTTACGTACTCTACCCAGATAAAAAGCAGCTATTTTACGCCTATAAGGAAACCTTGAATTAAGAAGCCTCTTCTGTTTATTTATAAAACTATAATTACAAATATCCTTGATAATTTTTTTTCGGAGCTCTTGGTCAAGATGAATTTGTTCATCAACATCTATTAAGGCATCAAAAAAGAATTTCTTTGAAACAGGTCTTTCAATATCCTCTCCATCAATATACTTTTTAAAAAGATAATTCCTTGCTAGTTTAACCTTATTTTCTTTTTTTAAGTGTCTGCTTTTTTGGGTTAAGATAAGAAAAATAAAAATCAGACTCAACCCTAAAAACAAACCTAAAACTCCATACAAAATTAATTCAATCATTCTTCTACTCTTTTCAATCTTAAGCGTTGAACATAACCTACTAATTCTTCAGGTATAATTGGCTTTTGTAATATTGCGTCAACTCCTAAGACATTACAACGCATAATAACATCAAGATTTTTGTGATGACTAGTTATTATAAAAGGAATATCTTTATAAAATTGAGATTCGTTAAGTCTTCTTTTAAACTGAAAACCATCTAATTTACTTAAATTAATTTCTGATATTATAACATCAACCTTATAGGATTCAACCAGAGAATATGCTTCATAAATATCTTTAGCAAGTAATACTTTATAATGGATCCTTTCAAATATTTTTATCATTAAATTTTGATTAGTTTCATCTTCATCAATAAGTAAAATATATCCTTCAATATAATCAAAATCATCAGAATCTTTATCAATTATTTGACCGACACCTTTTTTCTTAGCACGTTCAATTCGCATTGAACCAAGTTCAATTATCTGAGCTATTCTTTCTTCTAAAGATAAATTTTCTTCTAATTCATCTTTACTTACTATACTAATTGAAACTGTAATTGGTTCAATAAAAACTGTTGCTTCTTGAATAACGTTTCGTAATTTTAAAGCGAAAGTAGATAGTTGTTTTTGTTCGACTTGATGTTTATATACGATTACTCCTGGACCATTTTGTTTAAAAACAAGCGTTTCTTCTCCCTTAACTTGATTAATTAAATGGACTAAATTTCTTATTGTTTCATCACCAATCTCATTACCATATTTTTGGTTTATTGATGCTAAATGATCTACTTGTATAAATATCAAACCTCGGCTTTTATTTTCTTTAAGAGGTTGATCAAAATTATTCATTAAATGTTGCCTTAAAACTCGTTCATTATATAAATTTGTTATTGGACATCTAAGCAATTTATCTAAGGTATCATTAACCTTACCTTGAAGATTTTTAATTTTTTCTTCTAAATTACTTTTCACTTCATCGAGTTTGCTTAATTTTCTTGCTTGTGAAATTGTTTTCAAAGTATAAATCGATGGAAGATCAATATTATATAAACTATTATACTTTTTTAAAATGGGCGCAAGTAAATCTAACCATACAACCCCTTTTTTATTATAGATTATTTCAAAAAACCGGTTCCATAACTTATATCCATTATACTCAGTGCTTTTAATTTCTAAACTCGGAGTCTTTTCTAATTTTATTGATGTGTTTTTAAATACATTAATAATTTCTGCCTTATCATAAATAATTTCTAATCGTTTTAACATATGATTACAGATAGCTATAAAATTAAAATTTCGGTTATTACTAGTCTTTTGTAAAACAACTTGCTGGGTATTGTAAAAATCATAAGTTGCAATTGAGTTTAATATCTTTTTTATATTATTAAACTTTATTGAATAACCTAATCTTGGATAAATTCTTTTTAATTCAAATTCTTTTAGACTTTTTAAAGTATTTCTAACAAATTCGACATTTGGTATAACAGCTTCGTGAAAATTATTTATTGCCATTTTTAATTCAGCTAAATCTTCATAATCATGTGGGATTTGTGAAGCTAAATGACCAGAAAAAAGTGTATTATTATCACTGTAATAAGTAACATAAGTTTCTGGAAAAGGCATAAACGGAGTTTGAATAAATTTCAATATACTTCCATTACTTAATTTAAGTTCATAATTTAAATCTTCAATAGTAATAATATTCCCATCAATTATCTCTTGTAAATAGGAAGGACCTATTTCATTAACAATAATCTTACCTTGAAATCCTTGTTCTAACAAACTAGATATAGACGATATATTTAAAAAGTCATTTGATTGGAGAATAATATATTGAATATATTGAATAGACATATATTTATTTAAACCAGCCAAAAGCTTTGGTAAATGATGTTTTGAGCCAGGATCGATTAATATAGCCTCTTTGCCTTCTATTAACAAATAACTATTTCGATTAACCTCTTTTTCAAGCGGTATTATTATAATTTTTGAATTTTTCATTATAACTTCCTTTCAAAAATTTAACTATGCTTCATAATACAAATAAAAATACCATAGTTAAGACAATACGTTATTTTCAATCTACTTATTAAAATCATTTCTTAAGCAAACATATAATTTTTAATATCACTTAAAGGTTTCAAAAAACATTTCTGCAGTATTAATATTTGAAGCTAAAGGAATTTTATATACATCACTTAACCTAAATAATGCAGATACATCAGGCTCATGTGGTTGTGCTGTTAATGGATCTCTAAAAAACAAAATTATATCAATCTGTCCATTAGCAACTTGTGCGCCAATTTCTTGGTCACCACCAAGAGGTCCTGATTTAAAACAATGAATATCTAGATTGGTTGCTTCTATAACCTTATGTCCCGTTGTTCCAGTTGCCACTAAAGTATGATGGCTTAAAATTTCTTTATGTTTAATACAAAAATCAATCATTTCTTTTTTCATCTTATCATGAGCTATTATTGCTATTTTCATTATATTAACCTCCATTTTCTAAACAAATTAATAATATATCTACTACTTTAATAATACCTTAATTATTTTTTTTAAACAACTTAATCTACATATTTATTAAGTTATTTTTTATTAAAATTCTTGTTTGTTATAGGCAACTTTTTTTAAAAATTGCTAAGATTAATTCGTACATATACCAACTACTTGGGAATATCTTTAGTCTTTTTAATACTTTTTTTAGTCATTTTAGTTTCTGGCTGTAGTAGTCAAAAACTTCCTAACAGCTCTAATACAGATGATTTAATCAATAGTATAACTACTACAGATAACCTTACTAATAAAAATTATATTATTACCATTATTTTGGTTGACGAAACAACCTTAGATGTCTTAGAAACTTATGATAGAACAGTTGTAATTGGAAACGATTTTATCTATTATCTATGATGAAATCAACTTAAATAAAGACTATATAATTAATGGCCTTTACTTAGATTCTCAGTTAACAACTGAATTAACTAGTTTTCAAGTTAATGGAGATATGGATATTTATGTTTCAGTAAATGAGTTGCAGTTATTAAATATCACAGTAATTTATGATAATATAAAATTCCAAGTTTCTCTTGTTATACTATGACAGGAGAAAAACCAAACACATTTTTAGTTAATAACTATATTGGATTTTTTATACCAAACCCAAAAATAAAAATTAACATATTCCATAATGAATTATTTACTCAACCTTACAATGAATATGACACATTAACAAGTGATAAAACAATCTATG
>JAGYOE010000004.1 GCA_018399755.1 Bacilli bacterium | reverse complement strand
AAATAGTAATTAACAAATTATTTAAAATAATCTAAAATAACCCTTGTTTTAAAAGCGCTTTCATTGTATAATCATAAATGGTTGTTTGAAACATTGAATTATATTAAACATTAGCGTAAATGTTAATGTAAATTTATAATATTTCAATGCTTTTTTTCTGTGACAATAAGCAACTTTAGTTGTTTAAATATATTAAAAGTGAGGCGAAGGAATTGTTTAAAAGTAAATATTTGAAAGATTTATTTGATGCGACTAAAAAGAGATATTCTACCCAACCTGAATTTTTACAAGCAGTTGAGGAGTTTTTTGGTGCTATGGATCCAATTGTTAACGAAGATCCTAATATTGAAAAACACGGTATTATGGAAAGGTTAATTGAACCTGAAAGAATCATTAAATTTAAAGTAACTTGGGTTGGTGATGATGAAAAAGTAAATGTTAATAGAGGTTATCGAGTTCAATATAATTCTGCTCTTGGACCTTTTAAAGGCGGTTTAAGATTTCACCCATCAGTAAATGAATCAATTTTAAAATTTTTAGGGTTTGAACAAACTTTTAAAAATTCATTAACTGGTCTTCCTCTTGGTGGAGGAAAAGGCGGTTCTGATTTTGATTCAAAAGGAAAAAGCGATGGAGAGATAATGAGATTTTGTCAAAACTACATGCAAGAGCTTTATCGTCATATAGGATCTGATACTGATGTTCCTGCTGGAGATATAGGTGTAGGGTATAAAGAAATTGGTTTTTTATATGGAATGTATCGTAAAATTAGAAATGAAAATACAGGTGTTTTAACTGGAAAAGGATTAACATATGGGGGTTCTTTAGTAAGAAAAGAAGCAACGGGATATGGCGTTTTATACTTTGCTCAAGAAATGTTAAGTAAATACCGAAATGAATCGATTGAAGGTAAACAAGTAATTATTTCTGGTTCTGGTAAAGTTGGTATGCACGCTGCATTAAAAGCTCGAGAATTAGGTGCTTATGTTGTAGCTATGTCTGATGTTAATGGTTATGTTTATCATAAAAATGGTTTAGATATTAGTTTGATAGCAAAATTAACCGAAGATATACCTGAATTTTCTACACAATATAAAGATTATCATCAAAGTGCCGAATACGGAGAAAATCCAACAGATATTTGGAAAAAACCTTGTGATATAGCCTTACCATGTGCAACTCAAAATGAATTATTTTTAGATTCTGCTAAGTCATTAGTTAAAAATGGTTGTTATCTAGTTTGTGAAGGTGCAAATATGCCAACGACTTTAGACGCAACTCATTATCTTCAACAAAAAGATATATTGTTTGCGCCAGGAAAAGCAGCCAATGCTGGTGGAGTAGCGGTGTCAGGCTTTGAAATGACACAAAACGCTATGCATACACCGTGGACATATAAAGAATTAGATGAAAAACTTAAACATACTATGAAACAAATTTTCTATAAAGCTTATGAAGCAGCTGAGAAATACGCTGACCCACGAAATTTAGTTGTTGGTGCTAATGTGGCAGGATTTTTACGTGTATATGAAGCAATGGTAGACCAAGGAGTTATCTAATGTCTTTTATAGTTACCCCTAATATATTATTGCCTGTTCATACTATTGATAAAGAAAAATGGGCAGTAATTGCTTGTGATCAGTTTACATCTGAACCTGAATATTGGGATGAACTAAAGTCTTTAGTTGATAATGTTCCTTCAACCTTCCATTTAATTTTACCTGAAGCTTATTTAGAAGATGATTCAAATCATAAAATTGAAAAAGTCAATTATAATATGAATCTATATTTAAAGAATCATTTATTTGAAGAACATAAAGGGTTTATCTTAGTTGATAGACAAACACCTTACGTTAAAAGAAGACTAGGTTTAGTTATTGCGATTGATTTAGAAGTCTATGAGTATGAAGAAGGTAAAGAAGGTAAAATCAAGGCAACTGAAAAAACTGTTCCAGAAAGAATTCCTCCAAGAGTTAAGATAAGAGAAAAAGCACCTATTGAACTTCCGCATGTATTAGTATTATTAGATGATTTAAACAAAAATATTATTTCTAAGCTTTATAAAAATCGCTCAAAATACAATAAAGTGTATGATTTTAACTTAAATATGGATGGCGGACATCTTAAAGGGTACGAAATTAAAAACACTAAACCGATAATTGAAGAAATTGAAAATTTATCTAATGAATTAAATTTAATTGTCGGAGATGGGAATCATTCTTTAGCATCAGCTAAAGTTTGCTGGGATAATCTTAAAAAAGATTTATCTGTAGAAGAAACACAAAATCATCCTGCAAGATATGCCTTAGTCGAATTAATTAGTTTATACGATGATGGTTTAACTTTTGAACCTATACATCGAGTATTGTTTAATTCTGATATTAATTTAATTAAAACTTTGCAACAAAAACTTTCTGGTAGTTCTGAATTAGAAGTATATTTTAGAAATGAGATTCATAAAGTTTCTGTTTCTGAAAATCCATTTATCGCGATAAGTGATATTCAAGATGTTTTAGATGAATATATTTCTAGAAACAAATATATAGAAATTGATTTTGTTCATGGAATGGATAGTCTTAAGAAAGTTGTAAAAAATAACAAGGATAGTATAGGAATTACTATGCCTGCGTTGGATAGAGAAAAACTTTTGCCATATATTCGTGAAAACGGAGTTTTGCCAAGAAAATCTTTTTCACTTGGAGAAGCAGTAGAAAAGCGTTATTATATGGAAAGTAAAAAAATATTGAAATAGGAGTGAAAATTATGAAAAGAGTTGTTAATTTTTCGGCTGGACCTGCAATATTACCTGAAGCAGTTTTAAAACAAGCTGCTGAAGAATTATTTGTATACAAAAATACAGGCATGTCTGTAATGGAGATGTCACATCGTTCTCAAGATTTTAAAAATATAATTACAGATGCTGAAGCTAATTTGAGAAAATTATTGAATGTACCTGATAATTATAAAATATTATTTTTACAGGGCGGAGCAAATACGCAGTTTTCAATGATCCCATTGAATTTAATGAAAAATAAAAAAGCTGATTATTTAACCACTGGTAGTTGGGCTAAAAAAGCATTGAAGGAAGCTAAAAAATACCTTGATGTTAATGAAGTTTGTTCTTCTGAGGATAAAATGTTTTCTTATATCCCAGATTTAAATAAACTTCAATTTGATCCTAAAGCTGATTATGTACATATATGTGAAAATAATACTATTTATGGAACTAAATATCATGAGTTACCTGATACAAAAGGGATTGATTTGGTATCAGATATGTCTTCATGTATATTATCTGAACCAATTGATATAAGCAAGTACGCTCTAATTTATGCTGGAGCGCAAAAAAATATTGGACCTGCAGGAACAACTATTGTTATTATCAGAAAAGATTTAATTACTGAAAACTATCCAGATTATACTCCATTGATGTTACAATATAAAATCCATGCAGATAAAGATTCAATGTATAATACACCGCCAACATATGGTATTTATATGTGTGGTTTAGTATTTAAACACTTACTAAACAATGGTGGAGTCGAAGCAATTTATGAACACAATAAACAAAAAGCTGCTTTGCTTTATGATTATTTAGATCAATCTAAGTTATTTAAACCTACTGTAGTAAAAAAAGATCGTTCATTAATGAATGTAACATTTAATACTGGTAATGAAGAATTAAATAAAAAATTTATTGAATTAGCAAAAAATAATGGTTTTGTAAATCTTAAAGGCCATCGCTCAGTTGGTGGAATGCGGGCATCTATTTATAACGCAATGCCATTAGACGGAGTAAAAGCATTAGTTGAGTTTATGAGAAAGTTTGAAGAGGAGAATTTATAATGAAGGTTAGTTGCTTAAATAATATATCTGAAAATGGGTTAAAACATCTTACTTCAAATTATCAAATCGTTGAGGATAATCATGATAGTGATTTAATCTTAGTAAGAAGTTATAAAATGCATGATTACCCTATTAATGATAACTTACTAGCAATAGCTAGAGCTGGTGCTGGAGTTAATAATATACCGCTAGAAAAAATGGCTGATAATGGTATAGTAGTATTTAATGCCCCTGGAGCAAATAGTAATGCAGTAAAAGAATTAGTTATTGCTGGAATGCTAATGGCTTCACGTGATTTAATTAGTGGATACAATTGGGTTAAAGAAAATAAATCTGATAAAAACATTTTGAAATCTATAGAGAAAGCTAAAAAAGCTTTTGGTGGGAATGAAATACTCGGAAAAACAATCTTAGTAATTGGCCTTGGAGCTGTTGGCGGAAAAGTCGCAAATGCAGCTAGTCTATTAGGAATGAATGTTTTAGGTTATGATCCTTATATAACTGATAATGCTAAAAGATTACTCAATTCAAATGTTGAATTAGTTGATGATTTAACAAAATCATACCCTAAAGCTGATTTTATTAGTTTACATCTACCATTATTAGATTCTACTGAACACATGATAAATGAAGAGATATTTAATTTATTAAAAGAAGGAACAGTGCTTTTAAATTATGCAAGAGATCAATTAGTTAAAAACGAAGATTTAAAAGTTGCGATAGAAAAAGGTATTATTAAAAAATATGTTACTGATTTTCCTAATCACTATGTAGCTAATCTTGATAATGTAATCTATTTTCCACATTTAGGAGCCTCAACAGCTGAATCAGAAGAGAATTGTGCAATTATGTCTGTTAATCAATTAATGAACTATGTTGAAAAAGGTGAAATTGAAAATTCAGTTAATTATCCAAATATTAAACTAGACAGATTAACAGAAAAAACTAGATTATTATTACTTACAAAAAATGACCCTAGTATAGCTAGAGAAATTGATAATATTATGGATAAATTAAGAGATTATATAATAACGAAATCTTCAAAAGTAAAAGGTGATTATGGCTATTATGTTTTCGATTTAAATAAAAATATGCCTAAGGATATTTATGAAAAAATCAAAAATATAGAAGGTATTAATCGCGTTAGAATAATTTCAAATTAATGTTTTAAACACCAGGCAATTCTTTGCTTGGTGTTTTCCTTAAATTTACTTTTTGGCTCTATTATGGTAAAATATCTTAAAATATAATCCTGGGGAGATACTATGTTTGATAAAAATATTTCTAAAAACGAAATTTGTCAACATTTAACAAATGTAATTATTGACGCAAGAACTGCGTTTGTATTTTTTGATAAAGATGGTAAGATTAAATTTTATAACAATATTTTTAATAAAATGTTGAATCTAAATAAGGATTCTTATATTAACGACAATATTTTTGAATTATTAAACTTAAAAAATACACTTTTAGAATATATTAATGAAAAGACTAAAATTGAATTTACAAAAACTTTAGAAGTAAAAGATGAAAAAATATTAGTTAATTTATATTTTTCTAAATGTAAGGAGCCTACTAAAAACGTTGATAGTTATGTTATCATAAATTCATTAACCAGTATGGAAAGACAAGTTGATGATTTATTGGTTAGAGAATTAGATATGCAATCTTTAATTGATGAATCTTTGATTGGAATGTTTGTGGTTAATCAAGAACATAAAATTATTAGAGCGAACAAGGTTTTTAATAAATTGTTAGGATATGAAGATAATGAGTTACTTGATATGTATACATGGGAAATCTTAAAGAATTATAATAAAAAAACAATTCAAAAAGATTTTGCTGATTTATCAAAAGCTGTAAACCAAGTCAAAGTGACTTTTATTAAGAAAAAAAATCAAACAATTGATGTTCGAGTTATGGGAAAAGGCGGAAAAGTAAAGGGAGAACCTGTTATGATTTATTTTGTAGATACTTTCCCTAGGGAGTGAAAAATACTTGATTTTTTACGTGAATAATTATACAATAGTTATAGTTGATTGGAGGAAGATAATATGGAACAACAATTTACTTTAAGATGTGAAGAATGTAAATCGGAAAATTACCGATATAGAAAAAATAAAACTACTCATCCTGATAAAATGGAAGTAAAAAAATACTGTCCAACTTGTAAAAAACACACAATTCATAAAGAAAGAAAATAATTTTCTCAGGTATCCAATTAGGATACTTTTTCTTTATTTGTTAGGAGGCATATTTTGAAGCTTAAAATTTTCAATGAAAACCAAATGGATGTAAATTCTTATTTGTTAATTAATAAAAAGAAAGCTATTCTTATTGACCCAGGTTTTAATGGTAAAGATATAGAATCATATTGTAAGATTAATGAAATTGCAATTGATTCTGTTTTATTAACTCACGGTCATTATGATCATATTAGAGATATAAGTTTTCTGAAAGAATATTTTGATTTTTTAATATATATTCACAATGATGATTATAAGTTTTTATTTGATGGAAAACTTAATTTTTCACAATCTTTTAATAGAAATTATAAATTAGATAAATCTTATAAAATCAAAAAAATTAAAGATAACGATAAATTAGAATTAATTGACCTTGTTATTTCAGTAATCCATACACCAGGACATACTCCTGGTTCATCAATGTTTCACTATAATAATTTTGTTTTTTCAGGGGATACTTTATTTTATGATGGTATTGGAAGAACTGATTTATTTAGCGGAAACTTTAATGCAATAAGAAGATCAATTAATAAAATAAAAAATCATTTTTCAAATAATACTATCTTTTATCCAGGCCATGGAAGGCATGGAGATTTAAATACAATAAAAAAAGTAAACAGGTTTTTGCAATAAAGTCTGTTTTTTTTCTTATATTGAATATCTATTATTTTTCTTATATAATATATTATACAGATTATAGATAATTGTTGGAGGACAAATAAATGCTATTCTTTAATACAACATTAATCATGCCTGATATTGATTTTGAGACTATTATATTAAATAGTCTTATTTTGATATGGATTGTTACGTTTTATTCAGCATTTGCAGGAAATTATTTTAAATCTGGTATTATTAGAAAAATAGGACTAGGACTTCTATTTAGTTTAATTTCTATTATTATAATGACCGTACCTTTCGAATTGATTGAAGGTTATCTCTTTGATACTAGAACAGTTTTATTTAGTTTAAGTGGAGTTTTTCTTGGTTTTATACCTACTGTTGTAATGTTGATAGTTTCAATCATTTTTCGTATATATCTAGGCCAAGAAGGAATGATTATAGGGATAATTTTATTTATTATTTCTGGTGGTTATGGCTTGCTGTGGAAAAAATATAGTTATAAATTTAAAAATTTAAATATAAATTTAAAATATCTAATATTTTCTGTTATTTCAGGTGTATTACCTTTTATAACTTTGTTAATCTATGATTATTCTTTATTTAGACCATATTTACCTTTCATATCAATTTATTATTTGGGGGCTTTAAATTTATTGACTTATATTTTGGCATTGATATTACATAGTCAAAAAAAATCAGCTAATTTATCCAATGTTATTGAAGAACAAAAAAAATTATTACAAGCTTCAATTGATAGTCCCAAAGTAATGGAGATATTTGTCCTAGATAAGGATTTCAAATATTTAGTATTTAATTCTTACCACAAATATTGTATGAAATTATTTTATGGTGTAGAAATTGAAGTTGGTGATTCTTTTTTAGAACATATTAAAAACACCAAAATGTATTCTCGTTTTAGATCACAAATATATCGTGCATTACAGGGCTTAGAATATACATCAGTAGATGAAGTTGAAACTACAAAAGGTAAGTTTTATGAAAGTATGTTTACACCAATTAAAAATGATAATCAAGATGTAATAGGTGTAGGAATATTTTCTTATGATGTTACTAAGAAAAAACAATATGAAAAAAACATAATATATTTAAATTATCACGATAGTTTAACTGGAGTATATAATCGCCGCTACTATAATGAAGAGATAATAAAACATGACACGATTGAAAATTACCCTATAACATTATTATTAGCTGATATAAATTCTTTAAAAACTGTTAATGATGCCTTTGGACATGAAAAAGGCGATGAAATGTTAAAAAAATCAGCCACAATATTGGAGTCAGTTTTAAGTAAACACGGCTTTGTTTCTCGTATTGGCGGCGATGAATTTGTTGCGGTATTAAAAAACACTTCTAAAGCAATGACCGCTAATTTAATTAATAGTTTAGAAAAAAAAATAAGTGAAACCAGAGTTGCTGGAGTTAAATTATCGTTGTCAATAGGATATGAAACAGTACATGAAAATTTATCTTTTGAAAAAGCTTTTAAACGTGCTGAAGATACAATGTATAGAAATAAATTATTTGATAAATCTGCCGATGATAATGAAACAATTAATACAATTATGAAAAGCTTGTATGAAAAAAACCCGCGTGAAGAAATGCATTCACAAAGAGTATCAAAATATTGTGTTATGATAGGAGAAGCATTAAAATTATCTCGTGATAAACTTAATCTCTTAAAGGTCGGGGGTATTTTACATGATATTGGTAAAATTGCTATTGATGATAAGATACTTGATAAACCAGGCAAGTTAACCGAATTCGAGTATGAAAAAGTAAAAAAACATCCAGAAATTGGCTATAGAATATTATCAGCTTCTTCACAGTATATTGATATATCTAAAGATATCTTGCACCATCATGAACATTATGATGGTAAAGGTTATCCAAGAGGATTAAAAGAAGAAGAAATACCTTTTAATTCAAGAATTATCTGTATAGCTGATGCATATGATGCAATGACGCTATCAAGACCTTATAGAGCATCCTTATCGAAAGAAGAAGCAATAAAAGAACTTGAGAGATGTTCAGGCACACAATTTGATCCGGACATCACTAAAATATTTATAGATCTGATAAAAGATTTATAAAAAAATTTAACGATTAGTTCATAGTTTGTTTTATTACTAATAATATAAAATTAGTATATCTAAGTGGTAAAGAGTATTAACTAGAGAAAAAATATTATAAAAAGGGGATTGTATAGTAAAATTCACTAAATTTTATTATACAAGGATATTTATGATAATCCTGATAATATATTTGTTGGTGATTTTATTGGAACCCCTCCGATGAATTTTTTTAGAGGAGTAGTTAGTAAATTAGGTGTTTTTTCTGCAGAGGGAATTAGTGTAAAAATTGATAAATTTCACTTTGCCTTGCTTAAAGAAAAGGGATATTTAGGAAAAGAAGTAATAATGAGTATTAGACTTGGATAAAGCACACTTCTTTGATTTAGAAACTACAATGAGAATAAAAGAGCAATTTTTTAAAAATTTTTTTAAAAAACCCTGGATAACTATATAATCCAGGGTTTTATATTGATAAGAAATTTATAATTTATTATCGTTCCATTTATTGATAAAATTTATTAACTGATTAAAATTTGGACTTTTAGCATTTCTAACATAAAAACCACTTGTTGCCATACCCATTAATAATGCTTCATCAGGGTAAAGATCAAGTAATAAACCAAGAATAAAACCGGCATTAAAGTTATCTCCAGCACCAGTTGTTAGTTTCGGATTTTTAATATATGGCCCATCTTCTTGATAATAATTATTTTTATAAGTAACGCTTGAACATTCAACTGGGTGGATAACAACATAATCAATTTTTAAATAATTGAATAATGCTTGATTAACCTCTTGAAGGTTTTTGTTTTTTATTGTCTTGTTATTGAATAAGCCTAATATAACTGATACATCATAAGCTTCTTTTTTATTTAAGCCTAGAATAACATTGAAATATGATTTAAAATTTTTCAATAAATCAAGTGCTTCAATAATATCCTTGGGTTCTCTTTTTTCTGGGTCAGCTATATCAATAAACATTAAAGGTTTTTTGGCTTTAATATTTAAATTTGGGAGGATTTTTTTATCAATGTTTTTCCATATATCGGTCATATTAGGCAACATTGACCAATTGACTGTAGCGAATAAATCAGCATTTCCAATTAATTCTTTTAACTTGTCTTCACTAACAATATTAGTTAAATGTTTGTAATCAACATTTACTAAAGAATTCATTTTTCCTAAAATCAGTTTACCATCATTAAATTCAACAGCTTCAGTATTTCCGTGTTTTTCAATTGTATAAATAGTTGCTTTTTCTTCTAAAGGTTTAAAAACATTGTGAATTTCTGGATAACCTAATGTTCCTATATAAGTTATTTTGGGATTGTGTTTTGCTAGAGCATTACACATTATTGGACCATTTCCACCAATTTTTGTGTTTATAGGAACAAATTCAATATTAGATGATAATCCACTAGCTCGGGCAATTTTATCAGAGAAAGCTTTTATAGTCTTTACTCTAGTAAAATTTTTTGGGTCTTGCCTTTTGTCTACAACATGGATAATTTCATCAACGAATCCATCAAATCCAATTACTAAATTATATTTAGTAGGATCTTTTGATTTTAATTTATTTACGAGATTTTGTTTTTTATTCATAGTGATTTCCTTTCGTAAAATATATTGAATTAACTTGATATTATTTGCATTTATTATACACATTTATTGTTTTTAAATCAATTTTTATAGCTTTTATCTTATCTAATTAAAAGAAATAAACTGTTTATTCGTTATAAAGACCAAATTTATAAGTAATATATTCTTGATAAGTTTGTTTTATTTTTAAATATGGATTTGAAGCGTGATTATTATCATAACCATAAGGACTTTTTTCACATTCAAAACATAAGCCATAGTGTTTTGGATGTTTATTAATATGTTTCAAAGGTTTATTATCTGTATTATTATGTGAGTAAAAAACTAAGTGATCATAACTTGAATAAACTTTCATTTGTCTTTTACTAATAGGTTCATATACTATTGCCATAGGGGTGTTTGGATTATGGTTAGGAAAATAATAGATGTCATCCAAACCGCCAGTATCAGTGTTTTCAAGTTTGCTTAATGCTTCTTTAATAGGTTTAGCTTTTGAGAAGTCATATAGAGGGTCTTCAGATATTTTGTTAGTTGTAATTAAATCTTTGTCTAAAAGGTGTCTTTTTTTGGTGTTTAATTGAACTACATGATTTTTTATATCTCGTTTTAGATTCCCTGATAGATTAAAATAAGCATGATTTGTAATATTAAAGTAAAAGTCATTTAAGGTATTAAGTTCATATTTAATTTTAACTTGATAATCAGAGATAATATATATTACTCTTATTGTATAATTTATGTTAAGTTTGTTATTAGCTTGGTATGAGAAGATAATATTAGTAGTAGTAGAGTCTTCATTTATTTCATAATTAAATTTTTTAAAAGATAAAGCGAGATTTCCGCTATGTAATGTATGTTTACTTAGATAATTTTTATCTAAGATATAGGATTTGTTGTTTGTAAATATTTCACCTTTTTTTATTCTTCCAGCAATAGGGCCGATGGTAGCGTTAAGATAAATATCATTATTATAATAGTCTTGAAGATTGTTATATCTTAAGACAATATCTTCATAGTTATTAGAAATATCAGGAGTTTGTAGTTGATAAATTGTTGCGCCATAATCTAATAAACTTATCTTAATGCCCTTTTTTTCTACATGGATAATATTGAAAGAATTAAACTTATCGATTTTATACATTTGTTTTCTCCTTGCTTATTTTATTGTTTGTTTCGATATTATCAGGCTTTTCTTTTTTTATTTTAAGAATATGGAAATAGAAAGTCATTATCGGACTTAAAACAATTGCTAAGATGAAACTACCTATATCAACTGCCCCAAAAGAACCATCTACATGATAATAAGTTAAGTATCCAAAAATTCCCCCTACAGTAATTCCAATAATTTCTATAGTTAATCTCACATAGGTGATTTTTTTTGCTTTTGTAATCTTAACAAACATTAACATTAATTCATCAAAAACAAAAGCGGGAAAATATGATTTTACAATTAAGGTAAGGCCTAGAGGTAATAAAAACATCCCAATAACAAAAAATATTATTTGATAAACTAACATTGAGGCTTCTCGGTCATAAAAAACAACAAAATTCCAAAAATCAATTGATAAAGCCACAAGTACCATTGGCAATAACATAAATAAATATCTAATTTTTCTTCTATAACTGATAATAATAGACATTATTATAAAACTAACAGTAAATGAAACCATTCCCATTGTAACCCAAGGTATACCAATAATTTGGTTTAAATAATCACGAGCATTAATAGTTACTGTATCCCATGCGCCATTACCCATAGTAGATGCTTTCATAATATTAACCGCAAAACCTAATACTAAAAAACCAATAATATAGTATAAGATGTTAATTTTTTGTTCTTTTAAAAATGCAATAATTGAGTTCAATTTGTTTCCTCCGTGATTAATAAAATATTTCTAGATAATTATACCATTAATAATGATATCACAATTTTAAATATTTTGTAATTATTAAAAATAAAATAGGATTATCTATCAGAAGACAAATAATCCTAAAAGGTTAATTTAGTTTAAGATTAATTATATTACCATAAATGATGAACAGGATCCTTAATATAAGTATCATAAATTCTTTTTACTTCAGCCATTTGTTTGCTAGATAATTCAGGTAATTCAGCAGCTAAAACATTATTTTTAATATGACTTTCTTTGCTAGCACCAGGAATTACTGTACTGACAGCATCATACATTAAAATATATCTTAAAGCATAAGGGGCTAAATTATCAGTTTTGAATACTTTTTTAAGCTCTTCAACTGCTTTTAATCCAAGCTCATAATCAACACCACTAAAAGTTTCGCCTTTATCGAAAGCTTCACCTTCACGATTAAAAGTTCTATGATCATTAGGTCCAAATTTGGTGTTTTTATTAAACTTACCTGTTAACAATCCACTAGCTAGAGGAACCCTTACAATAACAGCGATATCACGTTTTTTAGCTTGTTCAAAGAAGAGTTCTGCAGGTCTAAGTCTAAACATATTAAAAATAATTTCGATTGCTTCTACGCCAGGATAATTCATAGCTTTAAGACCTTCTTCAATTCTTTCTACACTAACGCCGTATCTTTTGATTAAGCCTTTTTCTTTAAATTTATCTAAAAACTTAAATACTTGAGGTTGATAATAAACATCAGTTGGAGGGCAATGCAATAAAACCATATCCAAAGCATCTACTCCTAGTCTTTTTCTAGAGTCATTAATAAATTTTTTTATATTTTTTTCGTTATAACCTTTAGCTGTGTGAGGGTCTAATTGTCTTCCTGTTTTAGTTATAACAAATGGTGGATTATCTTTAGTTTTTAAAAATTCTCCGATTGCTTTTTCGCTTTCTTGATCTTGATATACATCTGCAGTGTCAAAACAATTGATACCTTTTTCATATGCTGATTGTAAGGTATTATATGCAACTTCTTTATCAAAAGGGTCTCCCCATTTTCCGCCGAGTTGCCAAGTTCCTAGTGAAATTTCTGATATTTTTAAATTGGTTTTTCCAAATCGTCTATAATTCATAAAATCATCTCCTTTTTCATATATATTCTATCATAAATATTTGATATGTCTAAACAATTGAACTGAGAATGAATTGAGAAAAAACGTTTATTTACTGAGATAAAAATAAATTTTAAAAATTTTATATTTCATATTTACAAAACTTAGTTTAAATGATAAACTAAATTTGAGTTAGAAAAATTATACTGGTACTTTATAATTATCAATTTCAAGAAAATCTTGAATTAAAATATGTGTTAACCCTAAAACATTAGTTTTTTGTTTATATGAAGAAATTGTTAAGACTTCTAAATTTACTATTTTTGATCTGATTTTGTTTTTTATTAAAGAAATTGTTTCAGAAATTTCTTCGGCAATTTTACTGTTTATAATTATTGCGCTAGGATTTAAAATTTGGCAGATATTATTAACGGTAATACTTAAATATTCGACAAATTGATTATATATTATTTTTGCAGTTTTATCGTCTTTTTTATATAATTCTATAAATTTATTGATTGATATATTTTTTTTAGCTAATTCATAATATTTTTCTTCTATACCGGTATCGGAAATGTATCTTTCTAAACATCCATAGTTTCCGCAAACGCATTTTTTACCATTTGGTATTAAGATAGTATGACCTATTTCACCAGCATAACCATCCTCACCGGTATATAATTTATCGTCAATAACTATACCCATACCGACACCTATACCAATATTTAGAGAAGTTAAGTTTGGGAAATGATGGTAAACTATTTTTTCGCCTAAGGCTGATATATTTGCTTCGTTTTCAACATAGGTTTTAATCCCGGTGTAGTCTTCAATTATTTTTTTTAGTTCAATATCCTTCCAAGAGGTAAAAGTAGCAAATTTAATTTTTTTATCATTTGATAAAATCCCATAAACTCCTACGCCAATACCTATAATTCCATAGGTTGAATCATAGGTATTAGTTTTTAATTTATCTATTGTTTTAATTATCTTTTTTAAATAGATGCTAAAATCAGGGCTTTCAACTTCTGTATTAATTTCATATAGTATTTCACCATATAGATTAGCAATTACACCATAAATAGAATTAGTTAATAATTCAATACTAATAATACGACCAACATTTTTGTTTAATTCGATAATTTTTGCGCTTCTACCATAGGTTTTATAAGTTTTATTAGTTTCATTTACAATTTTTCTGTCTATAAGCTCATTAACTATTGTAGAAATAGTGGCTTTATTAAGTGTAGTAATTTTGGCTAATTCACTACGAGATGTTTCTCGTAATTCAACAATTTTTTCTACAACTAATTTGTTATTTTGAATTTTTATGGATTTAGAATTATGAGTTTTCATATCATCACCAACCTATTAATTTTATAATTTGAATATATCATAAAAAAAATAGATTAGCAAATACAATAAATAAGATATATATTTTTAGATATAAAGGAGAAAAAGATGGAATTTTTAAAGGAAATACCCAAAATTAAATTTGAAGGTTCAAAAAGTAAAAACCCTTTTGCATTTAAATATTACAATCCTGAAGAAAAAGTTTTAGGTAAGAAAATGAAAGAACACTTAAAGTTTTCTATGGCTTATTGGCATACATTAGTTGCGGATGGAACTGATCCATTTGGAGATGCTACTATGGAAAGACCTTGGGATGAACTAAATAAAAATCCTATGAAACGAGCCAAAACTAGGGTTAAGGTTGCATTTGAATTTATGGAAAAATTAGGTTTAGAGTATTTTTGTTTTCATGACAGAGATATAGCGCCAGAAGGAGAAACCTTAGCTGAAACTAACAAAAACTTAGATGAAATAGTTGATGTAATTGAAGCGGAAATGAAAAGAACTGGCATTAAACTTTTATGGGGAACAGCTAATTTATTTAGCAATAAACGTTTTGTTAATGGGGCTTCTACTAGTCCAAATGCTGATATTTTTGCCTTTGCTGGAGCACAGGTAAAAAAAGCTATGGAAATTACCAAGAGACTTAATGGTGCAGGTTATACTTTTTGGGGCGGAAGAGAAGGTTACGAGACTTTATTAAATACAGATATGAAACTTGAACAAGATAATTTTGCAAGATTTTTACATATGGCTGTTGATTATGCTAAAGAAATTGGTTTTACAGGTCAATTTTATATTGAACCTAAGCCAAAAGAGCCTACAAAACATCAGTATGATTTTGATAGTGCTACAGTATTAGCTTTTTTAAGAAAATATGATTTAATGGGCACTTTTAAATTAAATATTGAAACTAATCATGCAACTTTAGCAACTCATACAATGAATCATGAAATTAGATTAGCGGTTGATAATGATGCTCTAGGTAGTGTTGATGCTAATCAAGGTGATTTGTTATTGGGTTGGGACACAGATCAATTTCCTACTGATATCTATAATACAGCTTTGACTATGTATGAGATTATTAGGGGTGGAGGCTTTAATACTGGTGGTTTAAACTTTGATGCTAAAGTAAGAAGAAGTTCTTTTACAGTTGAAGATTTAATTTATGCTCATATTGCAGGAATGGATGCTTATGCTGCTGGATTAAAAATTGCTGCTAAACTATGGGAAGATCAAGTGTTAGAAGATAATTTGTCTAAAAGATATGCTTCTTATAATGAAGGCATTGGTAAAGACATTGTAAATGGAAAAGTTGGTTTTAAAGAATTAGCAGAATATATTAATGATAAAAAAGATCTTCAAGTAAATGAATCAGGAAGACAAGAACTACTAGAATCTATTATTAATCAATACATTATCGGATAGGAAAACTTATGTTTATTGGAGTTGATTTAGGCACTTCAGGAGTAAAATTAATCTTATTAAGTGAAACTGGAGATATTATAAACACAGTAACTAAAAGTTATGAATTAATAATTCCAAAAAGTTCTTGGGCGGAACAAGACCCTAATGAATGGTATGAAAAAAGTTTATTGGGATTGAAAGAATTAATTAAAGGTTATGAAGAAGATATTCTTTCGATAAGTTTTTCAGGACAAATGCATGGTTTAGTAATGCTTGATAAAAGTGATAATGTATTACGAAACGCAATTCTTTGGAATGATCAAAGGACATCAAAAGAAGTTGATTACTTAAATAAAGATATTGGTAAAGATTTTTTATTAGAAAATACTGGTAATATTGCTTTAACAGGTCTGACTGCACCTAAAATTTTATGGGTGAAAAACAATGAGCCTGAAATTTTTAATAAAATTAGTAAAATAATGTTACCAAAAGATTATCTTGCTTATAAATTATCTGGAGTATTTGCTACAGATGTGAGTGATGTTTCTGGAACGCTTTATTTTGATGTAAAGAACAAAAAATATAGTCAAGAAATGCTTAATATTCTTGATATAACTACTAAACAACTACCTAAAGTATATGAAAGTTATGAAAAAATAGGATTAGTTAAAAATGAGATTAAAAATCAATTAAACATATCTCAAGATGTAAGCGTTATTATAGGTGGTGGTGATCAGGCTGTTGGTGCTTTAGGTACTGGTATAGTAAAAACTGGACAAAGCTCGATATCTTTAGGAACAAGTGGAGTTATTTTTGTAGCTTCTGATAGTTTCAAGGTAGATGATATAAGCTATTTTCAATCTTATTGCCATACTAATGGTAAATATCATTTAATGAGCGTAATGTTAAATGCTGGTGGAGCACTTAAATGGTGGTCTGAAAGTATTTTTAATAATTACAACTATGATGACTTTTTTGATAATATAAAAGATATTGATATTAATACTGATTTATTCTTTTTACCATATTTGAGTGGAGAAAGAGCTCCGATAAATGATCCTTATGCACAAGGAGTGTTTCTAGGAATGAATCTTTCACATAGAAAAGAACATTTAGACAGAGCTGTAATTGAAGGAATCACTTTTGCATTAAAAGATTCTTTTGAACTAATAAGGAAGTTAGGTGTAGATATTGCTTCTGTAAGAATAACTGGTGGCGGAGCTAAGAGTAAAGTATGGGCTCAGATGATAGCTGATATTCTAGATGTAGAAGTATACACAATGAAAGCAGAAGAAGGGCCAGCTTTTGGGGCAGCAATATTAGCTATGATAGGTGTTGGACACTTTGAAGATGTACAAACTGCTTGTCAAAAGTTGGTTAAAATAGATTCAAGTTTTAAACAAAATTTAAAAAATGTAAAAAAATATAGTCATAAATACTCGAAATTTGGTATAATATACCCAAAAGTAAAAGAAATTTTTAGATTATAGAGTTTTTACATTAATATATATTAGGACAGGGGTGAAGTAATTGTCTGAAAATGAAAAGATTTTAGTGATGAGATCTATTACTAAAACATTTCCTGGTGTTAGAGCCTTAGATGAAGTTGATATTCATGTTGATAGAGGCGAAATTCATTTTATAGTTGGCGAAAATGGTGCAGGAAAATCAACTTTAATGAAAGTCTTAAGTGGTATATATTCTTCCGGCTCATACTCAGGTGACATTGTATTTAACGGAGAAATAAAACATTTTAGTGGAATTAAAGATTCTGTTAAAGAAGGTATTGTTATCATAAATCAAGAATTAGCATTGTTTCCTGATTTGACAGTTTATGAAAACATTTATGTTGGGCATGAAGTTGCCAATAAGCAAGGTGTTATTGATTGGATTGAAACTAAAAAACTTGCTAAAAAATACCTTGATATTGTTGGTTTAGATGTTAATCTTGATAGTTTAGTCCGTTCTTTGGGTGTTGGTAAACAACAATTAATAGAAATTGCTAAGGCACTTAGTCAAGATGTTAAGTTATTAATTTTAGATGAACCAACTGCTGCATTAAATGAAAATGATAGTGAAAATTTACTTAATCTTTTGGTTGAACTGAAGAAAAAGGGAATAACCTCAATTATGATTTCTCATAAATTAAGGGAAGTCGAAGCTGTTGCTGATTCATTAACTATTCTAAGAGATGGAAAAGTTATTACAAGAATGGATTCTGACGAAATTAACGAGCACGAAATTATTCGCCATATGGTTGGTAGACAAATTGATGATATTTTTCCTGAACGGCCAAAATTTAAAGGTGGCAAAGTAGTTTTTGAAACTATTCACTTTAATGCATATGACAGAAATTTAAATAGATATATAGTTAATGATGCAAATATTAAACTTAAAGAAGGCGAAGTTGTAGGTCTATCCGGGCTTATGGGAGCTGGTAGAACGGAATTTGCTCATAGTGTTTTTGGTAATATTGATGAATATAAGATTTCGGGCGGTATTATTGTTAATGAAAAACATGTAGAATTTAGTCATCCTCAAGCAGCAATAAAACATGGCATAGCATATGTGTCTGAAGATAGAAAAAAAGATGGTTTAATTCTTGGAGAAAATATTGGCCAAAATATCTGTTTATCGTCATTAAAAAAGATTTCAAAAAATGGAATATTAAACTTCTTTAAACAATCTTTCTTTGCTAAAAAATACGTTAAAGATTTAGATATTAAAACCCCTTCGATATATCAGCAACTTAAAAATTTAAGCGGTGGTAATCAACAAAAAGTTCAAGTTGCTAAATGGTTATTTGCCGAACCAAAAATTCTTATCTTAGATGAACCTACGAGAGGAATTGATGTTGGTGCTAAATATGAAATTTATACAATAATTAATGATTTAGTTTCTAAAGGAATGAGCATCTTAATTATTTCTTCAGAATTACCAGAAATTTTAGGAATGTGTGATCGAATCTATGTTATTGCTGAAGGACTTCAAACTGCAGAATTTGATAAAGAAGAAGCAACAGCTGAAAAGATTATGCATAAAGCTACTGTTGTTTAGGGGGACAGATTAAATGAAAAACGAAATTAAGAAAATTAATCCTGTTTTAAGATATTTTTATGTAATCATTTCAATGTTTAGAACTAACATTCGTGATTACGGAATGTATATTGCTTTAACTATAGTATTTTTAATCTTTGCGATTATGACCAATGGTTTATTTTTAGGACCAATTAATTTTACTAATTTGCTAAATCAAACTGCTTATGTAGCGGTTTTAGCAGTTGGTATGACTTTGGTTATTGTAACTAGACAAATTGATTTATCTGTTGGTTATCTTGGAGCGTTTTTAGGCGCTTATGTTGTAGTTTCGGTTGAAAATCTTCACGGTTCAATACCATTAGCCTTATTTAGCGCATTGTTAATTACTGTTTTTGTTGGTATTTTCAAAGGGTTTTTTGTAGCTAAAATTAAAGTTCCATCCTTTGTTATTACACTAGCTGGTATGTTTATTTTTAAAGGCTTCTTAATGTTAATGACAAATAATAGAACAATACCTACTTCAAATGAATTTTTTAATAAAATTGGAGTTGGATATCTAAGTACTGCTAAAATAGGCGGATTAGATATGATTACTTTTATAATGGGTATTTTGATTGTTATTTTAATTGTTGTATCTTCAATATTAAAAAGACGAAAGAATAGAAAACTTGGTATCGAAAACGAATCTAAACAAATTTATATCACAAAAACTTTATTTGTTATATTTGTCTTATTGTTTATTGCTTTTAATTTAGCTTCTTATAGAGGAGTATCTTATTTACTGTTAATTACACTGGTGGTTATGCTAGTATATTTCTTCTTTACTACGAAAACTACTCTTGGTCGAAGGATTTATGCTGTTGGTGGTAATCCTGAAGCAGCTGAATTGTCAGGAATAAAAGTAACTACAATTATTATTATAGTTTTTATCTCAATGGGTATTTTAGCTTTAATATCTGGGGTAATGTATGCGTCTTATGTACAAAATACTTCACCTAATCACGGACCATTTTGGGAGTTATATGCAATTGCGGCTACATTTATTGGCGGTGCTTCTGCAAGTGGAGGTATTGGTAAAATAGTTAACTCTGTTATAGGTGCTGTTGTTATTATGTCATTAAAAAATGGTATGGCATTAGCTGGATTTGATTCAAATATTGAACCAATCGTATTAGGTAGTGTTTTGTTAATGGCTGTTGTTTTTGATATTTATACGAGAAATATTCGACCTGTTGATTTAGTGGGAATGTATTATGCAAAAAGAAAATATGCTGAAGAATACACCAAAGCGAAGCAGAATCTTAAAGAAGCTAAGCAAAAATTAGCGTCTGCCAAAAAAACTGACGAACCACTTATTGAATATGAATATGAATTGACTAACGCTAAGTCTCAATATAGTAGAATTAAGAATAAGATTAGATCTTCTAATGAAGAAGATTATCAAGACATGATTAAGGTTTAAGTTTTGTGATTATAGTAATCACACTTAAAAATAAAAAAATTTTATAAAGGAGAATGAAATGAAGAAATTAATTGTATTAGTTTTTGCACTAGTTTTATTATTACCTCTTGCAGGTTGTGATAGTCAAGTAATTAAAATTGGTGTAGTATTACCAGATGCATCTGAAGAAAGATGGGCAAATCAAGATGGTAGATTCTTTGAAGATGAATTAGATGCTTTAGGAGATGGATATGAGTATGAAATCCTATTCTCAGAAGGTGATGAAGCAAAAGAAAAAACTAACGTAGATGCTTTAATCGCTAAAGGCGCAGAAGTAATCATTATAACTGCGGAAGGTTCTGGTGCAGGTGCTGCTCAAGCTGCAAATGAAGCTGGAGTAACTCTTATTGCACATGACCGTATGGCTATGAAAGATGATGAAACAAAAGCTGACTATTATACAACTTTTAATAGTTGGGAAGTTGGAAAAGCTCAAGGTGGTCACTTAGTTGAAATGGCAGAAGCAAACGGATGTTCAGAAACAAATCCTTGTGATTTAGCTATTTTTGCTGGTAGAGTTGCTGACTGGCCAAATGCTACTTATTTCTTTGGTGGAGCAATGGAAGAAATTCAACCTGAATTTGATATGTTCAATATCATTAATGTTGATGATACTTTCACTGATTTAGACTTCTATACTGAAGATACTTTCGATGATGATGCAAAAGATGCTTTACAACAAGCTATGTTACCAGTTGATACTGACTGGAATGCTCAAACTGCAGCAACAAAAGCTTCAGCTTTAGTTGCTACATTAGGCGATTATTCAAGTGAAGATGTTTATGTATTGGCTCCAAATGATGATACTTCATTTTGCTATTCGTTTAAATTCTCTAAATTAGAGAATAATGCATATGAAAACTATTATACAACTGGTCAAGATGCATCAAACACTGCTTTAGCTTCATTAATGGGTGATGAAGAAGCTGGTCAAGGAACACAAACTATGACAGTATTTAAGATACTTCCTAAATTAGTTGCTGACTCAGTACAAATCGCTAAAAACATTATTGATGGTGAAGATTGGGATAATGGTGTTTCAAGAAGGTCCATCAATTGATGGTGCTGACACAGCTTATTCACCAATTGATACTTTAACAATTGATGACAAACAAAATACTTATATGATTTAATTTTGCTACAGGCTATAAAGATGAAGAAGATTCTGCATTTGAAGATATCGACTTCACACCATATAAATAAAAGTTTAATACTTATTTATAGTAAAACCCCACAAATCTTGGTGGGGTTTTTGATGTATTAAATTAGTTTTTCTTGTGTGGGTAATAGAAGTTCCAACTATCTCTAATTTGATCCATTTGTTTCAAAACAGATAAGGTTATTGCATGAGATACAATATCACTTTCTCGTTTTCCCGCATTGATACAATCTAAGCTTCTTTTATTTCGTACTCAAATCCATTTGCATCATGTGGTATTTGTATACGTTTTATAAGTTTGTCTTTTTTCATCATATATTACAGCAGATTCTGTTTCATGAAGACCTTCAATTATTACTTTTCCTTTTGTGCCAGATATTCTAGCTTCAAGTGGTAATTCATAGTTTAGTGCAGCTTTTAATATTGCTTGGCCATCAGGATAGTTATAATAGATAGTTTCTGCAATATCAACACCGGTTTTATACATTTTCACTTCGCTATCAAAGTTTTTAGGTCTTCCCATAAACAAATTGGCAAATGTAATTGGATAAATCCCTACATCTAATAAAGCACCACCGCCTAGTTTAGGTTGAAATAAGCGATTATCATCATTTTTATTAGGTTTAAAGCAAAAGTCGGCTTCGAGTTTTACAACATCACCAATGATATCTTCGGTGATAAGTTTTTTAACTTCACGAATAGTTGGAAGAAATCTCGTCCACATAGCTTCCATAATAAAAACATTTTTATCTTTTGCCTTATTAAAGACTTCTTTTGCTTGTTTAGCGTTTAGGGTAAAAGGTTTTTCACAAATAATATTTTTCTTATAATCAAGTATTTCCATCATATGGTTATAATGTAAACCATGTGGAGTAGCTAGATATATCAAATCAATATCTTTATCATTGTAAAGATCTTGATAAGACCCATATGCTTTTATAAACCTATGTCTTTGTTTGAATTCTTTAGCTTTTTTAAGACCGCGAGATCCAATCGCGTATAGTTTTCCATCCATTTCACCTTTATTTACAGCTTCACAAAACTTATTTGCAATAAATCCTGCGCCAATAACTCCAATTTTAATCATATTTTCACCTCATAATTTATTTTTTTATTATCTATCTCATATTAAAAACATAGTATTTATTAGTATAATTAATTACTTATCTCAATCCATTTATTTTTTTTAGCACTTTCATAAATTTTTTCGCAAATAATCATTTGTCTTAAACCGTCCTTGAATGTTGCGTGATGTTTGATTTTTGCTTTAGAATAGACTTCTTTAAAGACTTGTTTAATAACGTCAGGAAACCCTTCTGTGTGTCCGCTTGGAAAGTCAATAGCAGTAATAGCATCATTTGTAATTAAAAAATCTTTAGGAATTATTTCATTTGGTTTATCGCGAAAACCAATTTTAATGTTTTCTAAATCAGCTAATGACCAATTTATAGATGCTTTAGTACCGGAAATATTAACGACTAAATTATTTTTGTTTCCGGCTGACATTTGCGATAGTGTAACATTACCGATTGCTCCATTATCAAATCTAAACAATATCAAAGCAATATCTTCTGTATTTATTTCAACTTCCTTAAAATCGGTATTAGCTTGAGTTGAAAAAGATTTAGTTTCACCTAAAGCTTTTTTTCTTTTTTTGTAATGGGTTTTAAATTCTGCAAATACTGCTTTAATTTTTAATCCAGTTAAATATTCTACTAAATCCATCCAATGCGAGCCTATATCAGCAACAGTTCTTGTTAAACCTGATTCATTGGAGTTTAATCGCCAAGAGTAATCCGTATCAAATAATAACCAATCTTGTAAATAAGCTCCATTAATTGATATAATATCACCAATTTCATTAGCTTCAATCATATTTTTTATATGAATATTAGTTGGATATAAACGATTATGGAAGTTAATAACATTAATTAATTGTTTATCTTTTGCTAAAGATGTTAAAATCTCAGCTTCTTTAACTGTAAATGTCATTGGTTTTTCTAATATCACGTTTATGTTATTTTCTAAAGCGTATTTAGCAATATCAAAATGTGTATTATTTGGCGTACATATGTGAATAAAATCTAAATCGATCTCATCTATCATTTTTTTGTAATTGCTGTAACTATGTTCAATATATAATTCTTTAGCTTTCTTTTCTGAGTTATATTTATCACATAAAGCGACAACATCAACATTGCCCAACCTTCTTAAAGCTTCAATATGAGCTACTCCAATAAACCCTGCACCTACAACAGCAGTTTTAAATTTATTCATAAACATTCCCCTCTTTTAATAAACTTTACTCTTTAATTATACATTTTAAAGATAAACTTTGCAATGTATATAAAAGAAGTATTAAGGTAATAAAAATATTATTTTGTTATATTTTTATGATAAATATCCTTATTATTAATAGCTTGAATATTAAAATTTTTAGCACTCAAAACTTGACATTGCTAATGGTCTTTAGTATAATATCATTAGCATTCAAAAATAAGGAGTGCTAAAGGGGTTTTTATATGACTGAAAGACAAGTAAAAATATTAAAACTAATAGTTGATGAATACGTTAAGACAGCTGAACCAATAGGTTCTAAATCTCTGGCTAAACAACTAAAAGTTTCATCAGCTACTATTAGAAATGAAATGAGTGTTTTAGAAGATTTAGGTTATATAGAAAAAACGCATACTTCATCAGGTAGAATTCCTTCTGAGAAAGGCTATAGATATTATATTGAAACCGTAGCTAAAACTATAGAGGAAGATACAGATGGATTTTTTGAGTTTGAAAAGATTTTTTCAAATAAGGAAGCGGAAAGAGATATTATTATTAAGGAAGCTATAAATTTACTTTCTGAAGCTACTAATTGTACAGCTATTTCTTTAGGTCCTAATGCTTATAATTCTAAAGTAAAAAAAGTTCAATTAGTGCAGTTAAGTTCAACCCATGGATTGATTTTAGTTATTACAAATTATGGTTATGTTGAATCAAGAGAAATAAACATTGATCAAGATATGGATGTTGATGAATTAACAAAAGTAATTGATTTATTAAATGAATTATTAAGAGATACACCAATTTCAAAGGTTTCAGAAAAATTACATTATGAAATTGAACATAATCAAATTAAAGAATTATTAAAATATCGCGAAACTATTGTTGATTCATTTATTGAAGCATTTTCAAAATTTGCTCAATCAAGATATTATTTAACTGGTCAAGCTAATATGTTATATCAACCTGAGTTTAATGATATTGATAAATTAAGAGAGTTTATTTCAACAATTGAAAATAAGGAAATTTTTAAGATAATTGATTCCGAAGAAGAAGGTATTTCAGTTAAAATAGGCACGGAAAATCAAGTTACTACTATGAAAGATATTACAGTTATTTCTTCGACTTATGATACTCAAGATGGCGAAAAAGGAACTGTATCATTAGTTGGACCTAAACGGATGGATTATCGTAAAGCGATTCCCTTAATTAAATATATTGCTAAACACATACAAAAATTATATGAAGAGGAGTAATGTTATGACAGAAAAAGATTTAGAAAAAGAGAAATTATCGGAAGATAAACAAAAAGAAAAAGAAGTAGATAAAGTGAAACAAGAAAAAGATAAGCTAGATAAAAAAGCAGAGACAAAGAAAAAATCTAAAAAAACTAGAATTGAAGATCAATTAGATAAACTTCAAGAAGAATTAGATAGTTTTAAAGATAAGTATTATCGTAATCTTGCTGAAATGGAGAATTACAAAAAAAGAACAAGTAAAGAATTAATTAATGAAAGAAAATATGCATCACAATCTTTGGCAGATAAACTAATTGATTCATTAGAAGTTTTTTCTCAAGCTTTAGATACGAAAACAGATGATAAAGCGATGCAAAATTTCTTATATGGCTTTAAAATGATTAAAGATATGATTTTTAATGCTTTAAAAGATGAGGGTGTAAGCAAGATAGAGGTTCAAGAAGGTGATGAATTCAATCCGAATATTCATGAGCCTATGGATACGGAATATAATCCAGATAAACCTGAAAATACAATTTTGAAAGTAACTAAAACTGGTTATAAATTTAAAGATAGAACCTTAAGACCAGCTTTTGTTATTATAAATATCAAACCAAAACAAGAAATAAAAGAAAAAGAAAATAAAGAAGAAAATAAAGAAGAAAATGGAAAGGATGAATAATATGAAAATTATAGGTATTGATTTAGGAACAACAAATTCAGTTGTTTCTGTAATGGAAGGAAAAGAAGCGAAAGTAATTCCTAATAGGGATGGAAATAGAACTACTCCTTCAGTAGTAGCTTTTAAAGATGGAGAAATCCAAGTAGGAGAAGTTGCTAAACGACAAGTAATTACAAACCCTAATACAGTTTATTCAATTAAACGTAAAATGGGAACATCAGAAAAAGTTAAAATTAAAGACAAAAACTATACACCTCAAGAAATTTCAGCAATGATTTTAAGAAATCTTAAAGAATCAGCTGAAGCTTATCTAGGTGGAAAAGTAACTGAAGCAGTTATTACTGTACCAGCTTACTTTAATGATTCAGAAAGACAAGCAACAAAAGATGCAGGAAAAATTGCTGGTTTAGATGTAAAAAGAATTATCAATGAACCAACAGCTGCAGCTTTAGCTTACGGTATTGATAAAAAAGACAAAGATCAAACAGTATTAGTATATGATTTAGGTGGAGGAACATTTGATGTTTCAATCCTTGAATTAAGTGATGGTACTTTTGAGGTTATTTCAACTAGCGGAGATAATCGTTTAGGTGGAGATGACTTTGATAGCCGCGTTGTTGATTGGTTAGTAAAAGAATTTAAAAAAGAACAAAGCGTAGATTTATCAAAAGATAAAATGGCTTATCAAAGATTAAGAGATGCAGCTGAAAAAGCAAAAAAAGAACTTTCTTCAACTACATCTACATCTATTTCATTACCATTTATCTCAATGAATTCAGATGGTCCAGTCCATCTAGAAAAAGAAATCTCTCGTGCTAAATTTAATGAATTAACTGATGATTTAGTTCAAAAAACAGTTCAACCTGTTAAAACAGCTTTAAAAGATGCGAAAATGACTTCTAAAGACATTAATGAAGTGTTATTAGTTGGAGGGTCTACAAGAATTCCAGCTGTTCAAGATACAGTTAAGAAGATTCTAGGAAAAGAACCTAACCGTTCAATCAACCCTGATGAAGTTGTAGCTATGGGAGCTGCTATTCAAGCAGGTGTATTACAAGGCGATGTTAAAGATGTATTATTACTAGATGTAACACCACTTTCACTAGGTATTGAAACCTTAGGTGGAGTAGTTACTAAATTAATTGAAAGAAATACAACTATACCAACATCAAAATCACAAGTGTTCTCAACTGCTCAAGATAATCAACCTGGAGTTGATATTCACGTGCTTCAAGGTGAAAGAACAATGGCTAAAGATAATAAAACTTTGGGCCGTTTCCACTTAGGAGATATTGAACCAGCACCTAGAGGAGTTCCACAAATTGAAGTAACATTTGATATTGATGCAAATGGGATTGTACATGTTTCTGCAAAAGATAAGAAAACAGGTAAAGAAAACTCAATTACGATTAAATCTAATTCAGGTTTATCTGAAGAAGAAATTGATAAATTAGTTAAAGAAGCCGAAGAAAACGCTGAAGCAGATAAAGAGAAACGTGAAGAAGTGGATTTGAGAAATGAAGCAGATCAACTAATCTTTGCGACTAATAAATCAATTAAAGATTTAGGCGATAATATATCTGATACTGAAAAACAAGAAGCAGAAGCAAAAATTAAAGATTTAGAAGAAGCTTTAAAAGGTGATGATTTAGAAGCAATTAAGTCTGCAAAATCAGAATTAGAAACAACAGCTCAAAATATTATGTCAAGAGCTCAACAAGCACAATCTCAAACTGGACAAACTCAAGAAGAGCCAAATCAAGAAGCGCAAGATGACAAAAAAGATTCAGATGATGATGACGACGACGTATTTGATGCAGACTATAAAGAAGTATAAACAAAAACAAATTAAAGAAAGGGTGATATTATGAGCAAGAGAGATTATTATGAGATACTCGGATTAGATAAGTCAGCTTCTAGCGAAGAAATAAAAAAGGCCTATCGTAAACTAGCAAAAAAATATCACCCTGATGTTTCTACTGAAAAAGACGCAGAAAAACGCTTTAAAGAAGTTCAAGAAGCATATGATGTCTTATCAGATTCACAGAAAAAAGCTCAGTATGATCAATTTGGCCACCAAGCTCCAGGCGGAGGTTTTGGCCAAGGGGGCTTTAGTTCAAGTGGATTTGGTGATTTTGACTTTAGTGATATATTTTCTAGCTTTTTTGGAGGCGGACAATCTCGTTCTAGAAGTGCAAGAAGAAATGCCCCAAGAAAAGGCTCTGATATTCGCAAAGTAATGAATATTAAATTTGAAGAAGCGGTTTTTGGAAAAAAAGAAAAAATCAAAATACCTGTATATGATGAATGTCATGTTTGCCATGGGACAGGAGCGAAATCAAAAAGTGATATCAAAACCTGTACTAGATGTAATGGTAATGGTACTGTTATTATGGAAGAACAAACTATTTTTGGTAGAACAAGAACTCAAGCAACTTGTCCAACCTGTGGTGGAACAGGTAAAGAAATTAAAAATAAATGTCCAAATTGTAATGGTGAAGGTGTAGAAAGAGTTACTAAAACCGTAGAAGTAAAAGTACCAGCAGGAATTGATAATAATCAACACATTCGATTAGCCGGATACGGTAATAAAGGTCAAAATGGTGGACCTAATGGTGATTTATATATTTTAATCAAGGTTAATCCATCAGATAAATATATTAGACAAGGTGATGATTTAATCGTAACCCAACCGATAACTTTTTCTCAAGCTGCATTAGGTGATGAAATTAAAGTCCCTACAGTTTATGGAGATGTGATGTTAAAGGTGCCTGCGGGAACACAATCAGAATCTAAATTCAGATTAAAAAGTAAAGGAATGATAAATGTTAGAACTAAACAAAAAGGCGATCAACATGTTATTGTAACTGTAGTGACACCTAAAAAATTATCATCAGAACAAAAACGTTTATTTGAAGAATTAGCTAAAATCGAAGATGATCCCGATGATAATAAAGGGTTTTGGCATAAATTTAAGACAAACTTCACAAAATAATACCAGATTTTCTGGTATTTTTTTTGGTTTTTTTTGAAATTATATTTACAAACAATTAAAAATATATTATACTATAAACAGTTTAAGTATAAATGATTTATACATAAACAGTTTATATATAGAAAGCGAGGTGATAATAATGTCTAATTCTAGTGATCATGTCCGTGGTTTTACAGACTATATTATTCTTTCAATTTTAGAAAAATATGATAGTTATGGTTATGAAATTGCAAAAATTATTGAATCAGTAAGCAAAAAAAACATTAACTTAAACGAAGCTACCTTATATATTGCCTTAAAAAGATTGTTAAAAGATGGTAAAATATCTACTTATAAGCAAAAAAACAAAAAAGGGATGAGTCGTCGTTATTATCGCCTTAATAAAAGTGGTAAAAAGCACCTCGAACAATTTAGAAAAGACTGGATAAATTTAGAAAATAAATTATCTAGTTTAGTCAGTGGAGAATTCAATTATGAACGCTATGAATAAGGAAGTGATTACATGAGAGTATTTGATATAATACCAAATAATTTTTTCAATCTATTATCTAGTAAGAATAAATCAATATATATAAACTGTTTATTAGAATTGTTTAGAGTGTATGAACAAGGTTCAATCTTAGGGATGGATAAAAATCTTGCAAGACAAGTGCTTATAGATTATTTAGATATTAATCCTCTAGATGAAGAGTTAGAAGCTGAAGATTTAGAAACTGAATTAACAAACCGTGATCGAGCAAATCAAATCTTAAGAAGACTTGAAAAGACAGAATGGATTGATATTGATGTTAATAACAACTATGAAGAAATATTAAATTTTAGAGATTACGCTATAACTATAATTGAAGCTTTAAAAGATATTGCAAGTGACTCATATTATGATGAAGATCAAGAAGGTCATGAGTTTAGAGGCTATATATACACGGTTTATTCATTGTTGAATAATGACTATGGTGAATATGCAATGGTATTAGATCAAGTTTATAAAAACACTATTGCCTTTATTAGAGAAATAAGAAAACTTGATTCAAGACTTAAGTTTTATATAAAATCTATTGTTGATAATTCTGAAATTAAAGACTTAATTAATCTGTTGGTTAATTATAAGGTAGAATTAGTTGATAAAGCATATCGCAGATTAAAGACTAGTGATAATATTAATAAATATCGAGCTGATATTGTTAAGAAATTAGAAGCTATGCAAGAAGATAAAATGGTAATGGAAATTTTGGCAAAAGACCATTTGATTAAGAATCATAATAATTATGATTTAGCAATGATGAAAGTCAACAAAAAAATCGATGATATTATTGATATTTATAATTCGATTTCATATATTATTGATGAAATCGATGAAAAGAATAAGGTATATGTTAATACAACAATTGCTAAAATAAAGTTTTTATTATCTAATGATGAAAATGTAATTACAAAGTTAACAAAAATTTTGCGGTTTACCGCAGAAAATATCAAGGACAATAAAACTAATAAAGCTATGGGTATAATTAAGCCTTTATTTACATTAACGACTCACCAACAAATTTCCTAAAAGAATCATATTACATACTACCCAAGAGGTATGTACAAGCATATTGAAAATCAGTTTCCTTGAAGAAAATGATAATCAATTTGATCTATGCCCTACGATGAGTTTGAGAGTTTGAAATACACCGAAGATGTTATCGAAAAATACTTAAATGAGTATTTTAAAGATAATCATTTGATTAGGGCGAGTGAGATAATTAATGACAATATGAGTGATGAAGCAATATTAAGATTATTATACATTCTTGTTTATGCTGGGGACGAAATGAATTACTATATTAATCCTTTAGGTAAAAAGATTAAGAATCCAAGATTTACAATTGATGACTTTGAAATATTAAAGGGGGAAAACTAAATGATTTTAGAAGGCTTTGATGAATTAAATATTGGACAACAAAAGATGTTTGCTAAGGTGTGTTTGCGTTTGTTAGCTAATAGCTTTTTAGCCCGAGATAAAAACGATAATAAAGAAATGTATTATTTTGTTATAAGTTATAAGGAATATTTTGATGAATATTTTAATGTGATGGACTTTGAATTAGTTTTAAATCGTGAATTAGGTGCTATTCAATTGCTTCATCGTGAAAACAATAATTTGCTTAGACTTAAAAAAGAAGAAACAATAATTCTTTTAATTTTAAGAATATTATTTCATGAACATTTAGTTAAAACCTCTGTAAATGATAATGTTGTTATAAAAGTTGATGAAATTCATGATTACTATGATTCTTTAGAACTTAAAAAGAAGATTAATAAAACTGATTTAGTTAAAAATTTACGTTTATTTAAAAGATATAATCTAATTGAAACTCTCGGTGATATAACTAAATCAACCACACCAATAGTAATATATCCGACAATACTCTTAGCAATAAATACCCAAACCATTAATGATGTTTATAATTTTATCACAAATATTGAAACTAAAACTGGAAGTGAAAATAATGAAGAAGTTAACTAAAATAAGGCTTATTAATTGGCATTATTTTGCTAATGAGACAATTGAGATTAAAAACAATACTTTAATAACCGGCCAAAATGCTACGGGCAAATCAACTATTGTTGATGCAATCGCATTTATTTTAACTGCTGGTGATCAAATATTTAATTTAGCTGCTAATGATAAAAGCAAACGGGATTTACGTGGGTATGTTAAATGTAAACTTGGTATCGATAATCAAGAATATTTAAGAGATGGAGATACTACTGGCCACATTGCTTTAGAGTTTTATGATGAAGTAAATGAAAAATATTTTACTGTTGGCTCAGTTATTGATATTATTGGCGAAATAATTCCTCCTAAAGTTATTTTCTATGAATATAATGACCAGATAAAAGAATCTTTATTTATTGATGAAGAAGGCGTGATTTTAACAACCATTAACTTTAAAAAAACAAAACAAGCTGATAAAATTCATTTAACAAGAAGAGAAGCTAAATTAGCCTTTAGAAAGTGCTTTGGTTCAATTAATGAAAACTACTTTTCTTTATTACCAAAAGCATTAGCGTTTAAGCCAATATCAGATGTAAAAGAATTTATCTATAAATATTTATTAGAAGAAAGAATATTAGACGTTGAATCAATTAAAGAATCAATTAGAGCATATAAAGATTTAGAAGCAACTTTAAAAATAATCAAAGAAAAAGTAAACGATTTAAATAATATCGCAAAAACTTATGAAGAAATACAAGAAAATATCTCTCAGAAAGAATTTTATGAGTATTTTCTTAAATTACTAGAAGTTGAAAACATCCAAGATAAAATTAATAAAGAGAATAAGAAGTTAGAAAAAGTTATTCTTGATCGTGAACAAAACAAAAAATTAATTGAAGAAATAAACGATCAATTAGATATACTAGATGAAAGAGCTAAAGAAGTATATTCAATGTTATCGAATAATGATAGTTTTAAAGCGTCTGAAATCTATGATAAAGAAATTAATGAACTAACTAAAAAAATTAATGAACAAGAAGAAATAAGAAACTATGCAAAAGGAAAAGCAAAAACAATGAAAGAGGTTATTGAAGATTTAAATTCTGAATATAACCAAAAACCATATAAACAACTAGCAAAAATAGATTTGGCACATATTGATGATGAAAACTATGAGCCAACAAAACTAAAACTATTACAAATTGAAAAAGACCTAAATGATATAGTTAATGATAATCGTTCAAAATATGGAAAATATCAACATTTAAAACAAGAATTAGTTGAAGAAATTAACGATGTATATCAAACATTAAAAGGGTTAGAAAACAATAAATTAAAATATGACCCAATGATTTTAAGATTACAAAATAAGATTGTTGAAGGAGTAAAACATCAATATAATGTAGATATTAATGTTCATATTTTATGTGAATTATTAGAAATAACTGATTCAAAATGGCAAGATACTATTGAAGACTATTTAGGAAGACAACGTTTTAATTTAATTGTAGAACCAAGATATTTTGATTTAGCTTTAAGTGTATACAATCAAATTAAAGATAGCTTAAATATATATGGTATTGGTTTAGTTAATACTAAAAAAATTCAGAAGTTTGATACTTATAGAGATAAATCATTAGCTTCTATCATAACTTCTGACAATAAAGACGCAAAGAACTTTATTAATATGATATGTGGAAATTTGATCATGGTTGATGAAGTTAATGAGTTGGAAAAATATTCCCAAGCGATTACTTTAAACGGTATGGTTTATCGTTCATATACTGTTAGATCTCTTTGGAAATTAAAAGATAAACCTTTTATCGGGAAAAATGCTAAAACTGCTCAATTAGATAGTTGGCGTAAAAAGGCAAAAGAGCTTAGTATTGAACATCAACGAATTAATAAAAAAATTAACAATATTACTGAAGAGGTATCTTTGATTAAAAAACTTAATCTTGATAACTATATAAATATGTTAAAAAATTATTATTCAATTGATAGTCTAAAGGAAAAACGCAAAAATTTAGCAGACAAAAAGCATAATTTACCGCAAGAAAGTTTAAAAGAGTTAAGAATTGAATACGAAAATATAAAAGAAGAAATTAAAGATTATAATATTAGCCGTCAAAAAGCTTATGAAAAAAGCGGATCACTTGAAAATAGAGAAGGTAATATTCATGATAAATTGTTAGAACTTGAAACAGAACTAAGTAATTTGCAAACGAAAATATCTACTCAATCAGAAGAAAATCCAGTTTTAAAAGAAAAGGCTGAAAAATTATTTGCGGATGAGGTTGCAAGTAATGGTATTGGAAATATTGTTGAAAACTATCGTGAAAAAATTACCAGAGAATTAAATAACATTGAAAATCTTGAAGATTCATTAAGAACAAAACAAATCCAATACACGCAAAACTATAATTTAAGTTACCAATTCGGTTTAGAATATATGGATGAATACCTAGATGAAAGAAATAAATTAATTAAATCTGAATTGGTAAAATATGAGTCTAAAGTTAGAGAAGCAAGAGAAGTTGCCGAAAAACTGTTTAAAGAAGATTTTATGGCAAAATTAAGAAATTATATCATCTCAGCTCAAGATGAAATTAAAAAAATTAATGAAACATTAAAAGGCATTCGTTTTGGGGAAGATACCTATGAATTTATCTTTCCTAAAAGCAAAGAATATGGCGAGTATTATGATATGGTATTAAGTGAAGAAGCAGTTAAATCAGGCGAAGAAATTTTCAATTATGATTTTGAAATGAAATATCAAAGGCAACTTGAAGAGTTATTTATAAATCTTGCATCTGAAGATTTAAACTCTAAAGGTAGTATTAATAAATTTACTGATTATAGAACATATATGGATTATGATATATTAATTACAAATACTTCTGGAGATAAGATAAATTATTCAAAAGTATTTAAGGAAAAATCTGGAGGAGAAACACAAGTACCGTTTTATGTGGCTACATTAGCTTCATTTGTTAGAGTATTTGACCAAGCATCAAGAAAAGTTAATCAACAATCAATTGGATTGATATTATTTGATGAGGTATTTGATAAAATGGATACATCTAGAATTAAAGCAATGATGAATTTTATTCAATATTTACCTGTGCAGATAATGTTATCTACTCCACCGCAAAAAATGGAAGTATTACAAAAATATACCGATACAACAATAGTTACTTTAAGAGAAGGTAAAAAAGCAAGGACGATGCAATTAACAAAAAACAACTAATAATAAGGGCTAAAAACTTTTGGTTTTTAGTCTTTTATTTGTATTTAATTGATAAATTATGATATCATAATTATTGTGAATTAAATAAATGAAGGTGATATACATGCAAAGATATTATGTAAGAGATGAATCAATAGATTATCCTTATGTTTTAATTAAGGATAATGATTTACATCATATAAAAAATGTTATGCGTTATAAAGACAATCAAGAAGTTATTATAAATACTTATAACGGCTTAGTTTATCAAGCAAAAATTATTAAAATTAGTAATGATTTTGTCAAGTTAGAAATAATTAAACAATTAAATCCAAAGTTTAAACCTTTGAACTTAGATATTGGCTTGAGTTTAATTAAGAAAGATAAATTTGAATTAGCTCTTAAAAAGATGACTGAATTAGGGATAAAAGGAATATATCCATTATTAACAGATTTTTCAATTATTAAGATAAAAGATTCGCATAAGAAAATAAGTCGCTATAAGGCAATTTGTAAAGAAAGTTCTGAACAAACTCAAAGAAATATAATGCCTAAAATTTTCGATATACAAGCGATTGATAATATTGATTTAAATCAATATGATAATTTGTTATTTGCTTATGTCAAAGAACAAAATATGGATTTATTATCTTATTTTAAGAAGCTTAATTTTTCAAAAAATACACTTTTTCTAATTGGGCCAGAAGGTGGATTTTCTGATAAAGAAGCTAATTTTTTATTTAAAAAAGGATTTAAAGCTACCTCTTTAGGTAATACTATCTTAAGAGCAGAAACAGCAGCTATTTATGTTGCGAGTGTTTATAGATTTATGATGGGAGATAATAGATGAAAGTTGCATTTTACACCTTAGGTTGCAAAGTCAATGCTTATGAAACTGAAGCTATAAGAGAACAATTTACCAATGCAGGATATGAAATTGTTGATTATAGTGAATATAGCGATGTTTACATAGTTAATTCATGTATGGTTACCAACTCAGGCGAAAGAAAGTCAAAACAAATAATTAGAAGACCAATAAAAATTAATCCTAAAGCAATAATAATAGTAATGGGATGTCTGTCACAATTAAAAGCACAACAGATATTAGATATTACTGGTGTAAAAATTGTTTTGGGTACAAAAAACCGTCATAAAATAATCGAATATTTAAGAGAATATTTAGATAATGGTTTGCCAATAAATAAAGTTGTAGATTTATCTACAGATGAAAAATTTGAAAATTTAGCAATTCATGATTTTAAAAATCATAAACGCGCTTTTTTAAAAATACAAGATGGTTGTAATAATTTTTGTACATATTGTATTATTCCATATACAAGGGGAAGAATACGTTCAAAAGCCAAAGATATTGTCTTAGATGAAACAAAAGCTTTAGTTGAGAAAGGACATATAGAAATTGTTTTAACTGGCATCCATACTGGTGGTTATGGAGAGGATTTTGTAGATTATAACTTTGCTAAACTATTAAGCGATATTGATAAAATTCAAGGTATAAAAAGAATTCGAATATCTTCAATAGAAATCACTGAAATTGATAAAGAAGTTCTAAAAGTTGTAAAGAATTCTAAAAAAATTGTAAATCACTTTCATATTCCTCTACAAAGTGGATCTAAAAGAATGTTGAAGTTAATGAATCGTAGATATACAAAGTCTGAATTTAAAAAAATAATTAAAAAAATAAGAAAAGTATTTAATCAAGATATTGCAATAACTACAGATGTTATTGTTGGATTTCCTGGAGAAACTGAAGAAGAGTTTTGTGAAACCTACGATTTTATTAAAGAAATTAATTTTCAAGAATTACATGTCTTTCCTTATTCAAAAAGAAAAGGAACTCCCGCAGATAAAATGAAAGATCAAGTAAATGGTACTATTAAAAAAGTGCGAGTAAAAAAATTACTTGAATTAAGCAATCAACTTAAAAAAGCCTATATTAAAACTCAATTAGGCAAGAGTAAAAGGGCTATAATTGAACAAAGGAAAGGTGAGTATTTATTTGGACACTCACGAGATTATTTGCCTGTTTTAGTAAAAGCAAGCGATGATTTAATTGGAAAAGAAGTGTTAGTATATTTACTTAAAGATGATTTTCCTAATGTCATTGCAAAATATAAAAACGTACTCTAAATTTAAGAGTACGTTATTTTATTTCATCGACAATTTTATAACTAAGGAAATTTTGATTATCATGATTTTCTAGATGATAAGATTTGTTTTCATCAATATAAGGCGGCAATTCATATAAATAAGCTAGCGAGTCAAATAGCAGCTGATGTTTATTTATTAATTTAATTAATTTTTTTATCGATTTTGCACTATACCACTTACCAAGAATTGAGTTTGATTTATTTTTAAGAATGATAACTAATTTATTTTGGTTTTTATTTGGTGAGATTTTACTTTTTAAATCAACAAGTTTACTAAGTTCTTTTGCATAAAAGTGATAATATTTTTTTACAATTCTTTTACCACGTCGTTTTAAAGATTTATAGGTGTTTGTTTCATCGATAGTATATTTGTTATAGATCTTATCGATAATAATATTTGCATTATAGCGTTTCTCTTTAATTTTATTTATTTTTTTTAACTGTCTTTTATATTTTCTGTCGTTCAAATTGCGACTATAAAAGTAAAGCGAAAAGAAAATAATTAACAAAGCAATTACTAGTGTTATTATAAGAATTGTTAAATCTGATAAAAGAAATACTGGTCCTAAACCCATAATTTCAGTGCTCCTTATACTTATTTATACTAAATTAACTTTATTCTAACACAATCTATATTAATTTGAAATAATCTGGATAAAAAAGTTTACATTTATAGATAAATTTAGTATAATGTTAACGGTAAAGAAAAGGGGTGAAAGCAATGGCAAAAACAATTGTGAGAGAAAACGAATCTATCGAAGACGCACTTCGTCGTTTTAAGCGTGACGTTTCTCGTGCGGGAAATCTTGCTCAAGCCCGTAAGAAAGAATATTACGAAAAACCTAGTGTACAAAGAAAAGAAAAAAAACGTAAAAATAAAGGACGTAGCTAATTAAAAAATAATGACAATTCATTTGAATTGTCATTAATTTTTTCTAAGAAAATATATTTAATGATATAATAATATTTAAGGAGAGTAACTTTAGTGACAAAAAACATTGAATTAAACTTAAAGGTTGATAATTTAATTGATTTATTGGGAGTTCATGATAAAAACATTAAATTACTTGCGGATTTATTAGATGTTGAAATTTACACTAATAATCAAGAATTGGTAATTAAAAGTGATGATTCCAATAAAGTTGAAAAATTTAAACAGATAGTAGAGATATTATTAGAATTGATTAAAAATAATATTGTTTTTAATGAGAGAGATATTATCTATGTTTTTCATTTACTTGAAAAATCTTCTAAAGAAGAAATTATAAGTTTATTTCTTTCACGTAAAGAAGTGATAAAAACTTTTACTGGGAAACCAATATATCCTAAAACAATAAATCAAAAACAATATTTAGAAGCGATTAATAATAATACAATTATTTTTGGAATAGGACCAGCTGGAACTGGGAAGACTTACTTAGCAGTTTTACTAGCGATAAAATATCTTAAAGCAAATAAAATTAAAAAAATAATTTTAACAAGACCTGCAGTTGAAGCCGGAGAAAAGCTTGGATTTCTTCCGGGAGATCTTAAAGAAAAAGTAGATCCTTATTTGCGACCTTTATACGATGCTTTATATGATGTTTTAGGTGCAAAAGAAAGCGCTGATTTATTAGAAAAACAAACAATTGAAATTGCTCCATTAGCATATATGCGAGGCAGAACACTAGATAATGCTTTTGTTATTTTAGATGAGGCGCAAAATACTACAGTGAATCAAATGAAGTTATTTTTAACCCGGTTAGGGTTTAATTCTAAAATGATTGTTACTGGGGATATAACGCAAAGTGATTTACCATTCAATCAAAAATCTGGTTTAATAAGAGCAAAGGAAATATTAAAAAACATAAAATCAGTTGAAATAATAAATTTTGATAAAACAGATGTTGTTAGACACCCTTTAGTACAAACAATTATTGAAAGGTTTAAAAATGATTGAAATTAATTTCATTAATCAATACGATGATGATTCAAATTATAAAGTCGTTATAAACGATATAATTGAAATCGCCTATAATCATTTAAAAATAAATAAAAACTATATAATAAATGTAATTCTTGTAGATAATGATTATATTAAAGAATTAAACTCTAGGTTTAGAGCTATTAATCATCCAACTGATGTTTTAAGTTTTGAAAACAATGATATGGAAGAAGAATTAGGTGATGTTTTTATATCGTTTGATAAAGTTAAAAGTCAAGCTAAATCATATGAACACAGTTTTAATCGAGAATTAGCTTTTTTGACTTTACATGGTTTTTTACATTGCCTAGGTTATGATCATCATACAAAATCAGATGAAGAAGCGATGTTTGCTTTACAAAAAGAAATTATAGAAAAGACTAAATATAAACGTTGATAAGGAGAAGTTGAGAAATGGAAAAATTATTAAAAGAAGCAAAAACGATTATAGAAAATGCTTATGTACCTTATTCTAATTTTAGAGTAGCTGCTGTTTTAAAGCTTAAAAATGGAGAAACTATTACAGGTGTAAATATTGAAAACGCATCTTATGGTTTATCTATGTGTGCTGAAAGATCTGCGCTTTTCAGTGCTTATTCAAAAGGAATTACAAAACAAGAAATTGAATCATTATTGGTTTATACTGATAAAGATTATTTTGTTTCGCCTTGTGGAGCTTGTAGACAAGTTATGAATGAATTGTTAGAAGCTGACACTAAAGTTATAATGGCTAATAGTAAAGATGAATTTAAAGTAATGAAGAACAAGGAATTATTACCTGCAGGTTTTTCTAAAGAGGATCTTTAATGTTTAAATCTGGCTTTGTAACGATTATTGGCGAACCAAATGTTGGTAAATCTACACTTTTAAATCAAATATTAAACCAAAAAATAGCTATTACTTCTAGAAAACCACAAACTACTAGAAATGTATTTTCAGGTATTTATAATGATGATGAATCACAAATAGTTTTTATGGATACACCAGGCATTCATGATGGAAAGACTAAATTAAGTAAATATATTTCCTCAGCAGCATTAGCTACAGTTAAATCAGTAGATTTAGTTTTGTTTTTAATTAATGCTTATGATGATGTTTTAGAAAGTAATATTAAGATTCTCCAAGAATTAAAAACGATTAAAACACCTGTTTTTTTAATTATTAATAAACTTGATACGATTACTGATTTCGAAAGACTAGAAAAAGCAGTTGAAATATATAAAAATAGTTATGATTTTAAAGCTGTATTTGGTATTTCTGCTTTAAAAGGTGACAATGTTGATTTGTTGTTATTAGATATTAAGAAGGAATTAAGTCCTGGGCCTAAATATTATCCGGATGGAGAAATATCAGATAGACCAGAAACTTTTTTAATTCAAGAATTCATTAGAGAAAAGGTGTTAGAATTCACTCATCAAGAAGTGCCTCATTCAGTTATGGTATATTTGGAAAGTTATAAACCTGAAGAAAAAATTTCTAAAATAATGGCAACGGTTGTTGTTGAAAGAAAATCACAAAAAGGAATTGTTATTGGTAAAAATGGTTCAATGTTAAAACGCATTGGTACAGCTGCTAGAAAAGATATTCAAGATTTATTAAAGAAAAAGGTTTATCTTGAGTTATATTGTAAAGTAGAAGAAGACTGGCGCAATCGCGATTATTTTTTAAAGAATTTTGGCTTTAAGGATAATAATTAAGGTGATATATTGGAAACAATTGAAGGGCTTATTTTAAAACAAATAAATTATAAAGAGAGTTCAAAAATTTTATATTTATATACAAAAAATGGCCTTATTTCTGTTTTGGCTCATGGTAGCAACAAACTTAAAAGCCCTTACTTAAATTTAGTTAGGGTTTTTTCTCATGTGAAACTTTCAGTAAGTGGTAAAGATTTAAAAACCCTAAGAGATGGTGAAGTAATAAATAGATATATGGAATTAACAACTGATATTGAAAAATATACCTATACCCTTCATTTGCTTGAAACAATTTATTATTTTTCTAGTCACGAACATGACCATGAAAAACTTTTTCTTTTTTTAATTAAAATTTTTAATAAAATTAAAAATACTGAAGATTATATTCCTTATATTAATATGGTTGAACTTAAATTATTGTATTTATTAGGCGTTCAACCAGTTCTAGATAAATGTGTTGTTTGCCAAGAAAAAAAAGGTTTAAATTTTTCTGTTAAAGATGGTGGGTTATGTTGTAAAGAACATATAAAGACAATAAAATATTCAAATGAAACAATAAATCTATTAAGACTTTTGTATTATTACAATATTGATAAGGATAATAAAATAGAATATGATAAACTATCCTTAATAAGCTTAAGAAAATTACTGGACGAATATTATGAGTTTCACTTAAATTATCAAAGTCGTTCAAGAAAACTATTGCGTGAACTATTAGGTTATTAAGGCTATTTTTAAGCTTATTTATAAGCTATTTATAGACAAGAAATAAATATCAAGCTATTTGACAATTATTTTTAATTATTTTATAATTAAAATGAGAAATTATGCGAAAAATTGGAGGACAAAAACTTGAAATATAATTTAGATCAACTAAATACATATGCAAAAAGATATGGATTTATCTATCAAGGTTCAGAAATATATGGCGGTTTAGCTAATACTTGGGATTATGGGCCTTTAGGTGTAAATTTAAAAAACAATATAAAATCATTTTGGTGGAAGAAATTTGTTAGCCAAAATAAGTTAAATGTAGGAATTGATTCCTCAATTTTATTAAATCCAAAAACATGGGAAGCGACTGGACATTTATCTAGTTTTAAAGACCCTTTAATGGATTGTAAGGAATGTAAAACAAGATATCGAGCAGATGAACTAATTAAGCGATCTACTAATTCTAGTGTGGATGCTGATGGTTGGGATTATAAAAAAATGTTTGATTATATTGGAGAACATAAAATTAAATGTCCTAATTGTGGCGCAAGTAACTTTACAGATATTAGAGAGTTTAATTTAATGTTTAAAACCCAACAAGGGGTTACATCTGATAATAATGATGTTTATTTAAGACCTGAGACAGCTCAAGGTATTTTTCTGAATTTTAAAAATATTTTAAGAACATCAAGGAGAAAAATTCCGTTTGGGATTGGACAAATCGGAAAATCATTTCGTAACGAAATAACTCCAGGAAATTATGTTTTTAGAACTAGAGAATTCGAACAAATGGAATTAGAATTTTTCTGTAAACCGGGAACTGAAATAGATTGGTTTAAATTTTGGAAAGAATTTTCTTATCAATTCTTATTGGATTGTGGTTTAAAAGAAGATTCTATTAAGTTTTATAATCATTCTAAAGAAAAACTAGCGTTTTATTCAAATGCTACTACAGATATTTTGTTCGCTTATCCTTGGGGTTATGATGAATTATGGGGTATTTCTTCGCGTACAGATTATGATTTAAAATCTCACCAAGAATTATCAGGTGAGAATCTAGAATATTTAGACCCACAAACAAATGATACATATTTACCTTATGTTATTGAACCTAGTTTAGGCATTGAAAGATTATTTCTTGCAATTTTACTAAACAATTTGGAAGAAGAAGAATTAGGCGATAATAAAACAAGAACCTTATTAAGGATTAATAAAAATCTCGCACCTTATCAAGTAAATGTCTTACCACTAGTAAAAAAATATCATAATGAATTGGCTGAAGAAGTATATGATTTATTATTGAAGAATTTTACTGCCTTTTATGATGAAAATGGAAACATTGGTAGACGTTATCGCCGAGCTGATGCAATTGGAACTCCATATTGTATTACCATTGATAACCAAACCCAAGAAGATGAAACTGTTACTGTAAGAGATAGAGATTCAATGGATCAAATAAGAGTTAAAATATCAGAACTTACCGATTATCTTAAAAAACTATTATAAAGTAAAGAAGGGTGAACTATGGCTAGAATCAGTCAAAATAAGATTGATGAAATTAACCAAGCAGCTGATATAGTAGATGTTGTAAGTGAATTTGTTTCATTACAACCAGCTGGCAAAAGTATGAAAGGTTTATGTCCGTTTCATAGTGAAAAAACACCCTCTTTTTTTGTGGATAAAGAAAAACAAATTTTTAATTGTTTTGGTTGTCACAAAAAAGGTGGAGCGATAAAATTTATCCAGGAATATAAACATTTAAATTTTGTGGAAGCACTTAAATTTTTGGCTGATAAATATAATATTGATTTAGAGTATACAAACATTCAAAAAAATGAAAGTTTCGAAAAATTATATAAGATAAATAAAACAGCAAAAGATTTTTACAATCTAAATTTATTGAATTTAGATAGTGGTAAAATCGCTTTGGATTATTTAGAAAAGCGCAACTTAGATAAACATAGTTTGAATGAATTTGATATAGGTTATGCGCCAGGAAAAAATAATCAATTAATGAAACATTTACTTGAAAATTATCAAGAATATGAACTAGTTGAAGCAGGACTGATTAATAAGAGTAATGATGGAGACTACTACGATGTTTTTCGAGATAGAATAATGTTTCCTATTCATGATGAGTATGGAAAAGTATTAGGTTTTAGCGGAAGAATTTTAAATGGTGATAACAAAGCTAAGTATGTAAACTCCAAAACTACAAAGATATTTAATAAGGGAGAAGTTCTTTATAATCTTAATAAAGCACTACCACATATAAATCAAAAAAATCGGATAGTATTAATGGAAGGTTTTTTTGATGTTATTCAAGCTTCCTTAGCCGGAATTGAAGAGTCAGTATGTACTATGGGTACTGAACTTACTTATGAACAAGCAAGAAAAATAAAGAAATATACTGATCAAGTTATTATTTGTTATGATGGTGATAAGGCTGGTAAAGAAGCAACTTATAAGGCGCTTAGTACATTAGAAAAACTTAATTTAGAAGTTCAAATTGCATTATTACCAGACAATTTAGATCCAGACGAATATATAAAGGAGCATTCTCAAGCGCTTTTTAGAAACCACATTAATCAAAATTTAATTGATAAATATGACTTTGTTTATGAGATGATTATCGAAAAAGGCTTAAAGACAAGTTCTGAAATTGAAAAAGCTAAAAATAGTTTATTTAAGTTTTTAGCTGCTTCTGCAAGCAAAACTATAACAACAATTTATTTACAAAAATTTTCGGAACAAATCAATATGGATATTGAAGTAATAAATCAAGATTATAATAAGTTTTTATTTAATCAAAGAAAATTTACGCAAATAGATAAAACAAAAAGGACGATTGTCAAGCCAAAATCTACTGTAACAAAAAATATAATCAAAGCGGAAGAAAAAATAATTAGTTATTATTTAAAATCAGAAGATTATCGCGAGATAATTGATGATGAACTTTTTAATTTTCGATTTACGAAAGGTTTTAGATATCAAATATTTGCGACTTTAAGAGAATTAAGCAAAACAACTAGTGAAGTTGCCCTTTATAATCTTAAAACCAATTTAAGCGAAAACATTCACGAAGAATTAGAAAAAATTATTCTTAGAGAAAACTATAATTACTCTGAACAAGAATTAAGAGATTTAATTGACACACTTATATTAGAAACTTTAAGACAAGATATTGTTGCAATGCGAGAAGAACTATGCAGTTTAATTGCAGAAAATAATCTTGATGGTTTTCGAGCAAAAGACGTTGAATTGCGCAATAAACGCAAAACGTATGAAGAAATTAGGAGGAGAAGAAATGACAAAAAAAGAGATATTTAGCGAATTAATTAAAATTTTTAAACAAAACGGTAAATTAACAGTCAAAGAGATTTTTAACCTTGTTGATAAAGAAAGTAAAGACTTTGAAGAAATTGTCAGTTCACTCGCAACACAAGGGATGTTGCCAGATGAATTCTTTGATTTTGTTAAAAATGAAGATGAAAAAGATAAAGTTAGTTTACAAGATTTATCAGATGATAGTATAAAAGAAGCTGATATCCAAGAGATAAGAGATTTTTCTAAAGAAACAAATGACCGATTAATGAAAGAAAAAGTCTTTGATTCATCGGTATCAATTAAAGTTGATGATCCAGTTAGAATGTATTTAAAAGAAATTGGTAGAGTTGACCTCCTAACTAGTGAAGAAGAATATGAACTCGCAACCTTAGTCGATCGAGATAAAAAAGTAAAAGAAATTTATGATTATCGTCGTAAAGAAGGAATTCCAATTAGTAAAGAAGAAATGTTTGAATTTGAAGAAATATTTCGTAAAGGTGATTTTGCAAGAAAAAAACTTGTAGAGGCTAATTTACGGTTAGTTGTTAATATTGCTAAACGCTATGTCTCTAGAGGACTACAATTTTTAGATTTAATCCAAGAAGGTAATATGGGGTTAATTAAAGCTGTAGGTAAATTTGATTATACCAAAGGTTTTAAATTTTCTACCTATGCTACTTGGTGGATTCGTCAAGCGATTACTAGAGCAATCGCAGATCAAGCAAGGACTATTAGAATTCCTGTGCATATGGTTGAAACAATTAATAAAATGGTTAGAACTCAAAGAACTTTAACTCAAAAACTTAAAAGAGAACCAACTCCTGAAGAAGTTGCTCAAGAAATGGGTATTACAGCTGATAGAGTTCAAGCTATCCAAAAAACTGCTCAAGAACCAATTTCTTTAGAATCACCCGTTGGTGAAGAAGAAGATTCAAGTCTAGGAGACTTTATTCCTGATAATGATATTTTAAATCCTTATGAGTTCACTACAAAGGAAATGCTTAAACGCGAATTAAATTCTGCCCTTGCTACTCTTACTGATAGGGAAGAAAAGGTACTAAGAATGAGATTTGGTTTGTTAGATGGAAAACCAAGAACTTTAGAAGAAGTAGGAAAAGAATTTAATGTAACGAGAGAACGTATTAGACAAATTGAATCCAAAGCGATTAAAAAATTAAGAACGCCTAATCGGTCTAAAAAACTTAAAGATTTCAAGGATGGTCATTATAAATGATTTCAAAACGCTTAAGAATTGCAAGTGAATATCTTAAGGGGTTTAACTATCTAGCAGATTGTGGCACTGATCATGGATTATTGCCTATTTATGTGGTTGAAAAAAATTATGTTAAAAGAGCGATTGCTTCTGATAATAAAAATAAACCGCTTTTACAAGCTAAACAAAACATTGCGAAAAAAGGCTTAATCGGCAAGGTTAATGCTGTATTAGCGGATGGACTAAGTTACTTATATGTCGAAAAAGATGTTGATGTAGTAAGTGTTTTGGGATTGGGCGGTAAAACAATTGTTGATATTTTAGCAAATGCTGACTTAATTAATGTTAAGCGTTTGGTTTTATCAGCTAATTCACAAAATTATGAGTTAAGAAAATTTCTTGAAGATAATCGTTGGAAGATTATTTCTGAAGATTTTATTGAAGAAAACAATAAATATTATCAAATTATTGTTTCAGAAAAGGGAAGAATGGAACTAACCGATATAGAAAGAGAATTTGGCCCACAAATTATTAAAGAGAAAAACCAGATATTTAAAGAAAGACTTGAAAAAATGATTAAGCAATTGAAAATTGCTAAAGAAAAAGCAAAAATATCTGAAACAAAAAATAAAATTATTAAGCGAATCAATGTATTAGAGGAGGTTTTGTCTTGAACTTAGTTGATATAATAAAATTTTTTGAAAGGAAATATCCATTAGAATTAGCGTATGAATGGGATAATGTTGGTATCCAAGTTGGAAGTTTAAATCAACAAGCAAAAAAAGTTTTAATTAGTCTTGATTTAACTAAAGAAGTTGTAAAAGAAGCGATAAAACTAAAAGTTGATATGATTTTAACTCATCATCCGCTTATGTTTAAACCCATGGATAAAATTATCTTTGATTCACCTAAGGGATGGATTATTAAAAATTTAATTAAAAATAATATTACAGTATATTCAGCTCATACTAATTATGATGTCGCTAAAGGCGGCATGAATGATACACTGGCAAATGCTTTAGATATTAAAAATCCTAAACTACTTGATTTAGAAGATGAAATTGGTCGTTATGGTGAGATTAAAACAATGGAGTTTGTGGATTTTACCGATTATATTAAACAGAGATTAAACATAGAGACACTAAAAGTTATTGGCAATACAGATAAAATAATTAAAACAATTGGTATTTCTGGAGGTTCTGGGTCAAAACATATGTATGAAGCCAAAAAAGTTGGTTGTGATGTTTATTTAACTGGAGATGTTACTTATCATACAGCCTTAGATGCAATTGCTTTAGGTTTGACAATTATTGATATTGGACATCATGCAGAAAAAATCTTTGTTCCGACAATAAAAGAAGAGTTAACTAAAGAGTTTTCAGACATTGAATTTATTGAATCCAAGATTAATACTAATCCTTTTATATCATATTAATTAACTAGTTTATGTAAAGATTATTTATTTCTTTGTATAAACTTTTATATTATATTTCTTTTACTTGCGATTATCCTTTACATGTGTTAATATATATTTTGAAATTCAAAATATTTGAAACTCAAAGGAAGGTAATTTAAATGAAGAAAATTGGCATTGCAGTTGATGGGAATTCAGGAATTGATTATTTAGAAAGAGATAAAGAAATTAGAATTTTTAGATCACATTTACTTATAGAACAAAAAGAATATGAAGATTTTGTCGAAATTAGTAGTGATGAATTCTATGGTAGACTAAAAGAAAACCCTGATTTAGATATATCTACGGCTCAAACTTCTACAGGAAATATTTTAGAAATGTATGAAGAGATGAAAGCTAGTGGATATGAACAATTATTAATTATTACTATTTCTAAAGAACTAAGCGGTACCTATCAAAATGCTGTTTTAGCAGCTAAAATGATTGATATAGATGTTAGGGTTTATGATTCTAAATCTGTTAGTTATATTCAAGCCTATATGGCTTTAACTGCACAAAGAATGGCAAATGAAGGCAAAGATATTGAAGAAATTATTTCTAAATTAGATTATATTAGAGATCATAATCATATATATATTACTGTTGATACATTAAAATATTTAGTTAAAAATGGTCGTTTATCAAATGTTGCTGGAGCTATCGGCTCGTTATTAAAACTTAAACCTTTATTAGAAGTAAATGACGAGGGAAAAGTTAAAACAGTTGCCAAAATAAGAACAACCAAAAAAGCAAGAAAATTATTGATTGATAAATTTATCGAAGAAATAAAAGATAAAGATGTATTGACTTTTGTTGTTTATACTAATAACAAAAATGAAATGAAAGATTTTAGTAAAATTTTACAAGAAAAAGGCGTTAAAGACATTTTGTTAGTGCCTTTAACACCAGTTGTTGGAACTCATGCAGGGCCAGGAACAATGGGAGTGGGTTATATTGAAAGATAAGAATGCCGAAGCGAAAAAAATTGTTAATGAATTGCTTGTTGATATATTTAATCGTATTTTAATTATTGAAGCTGAATATATGAAGAAACAAAACGTTAAACTTTCTATGAATGAAATTCATGTACTAGAAGCTATTGAAAAAGTAGAAGAATCTAGTATGTCTAATATTGCAAATAAACTTCATATCACAGTTGGCTCTTTAACTACAGCTATTAATACTTTATATCAAAAAAAATACGTTGTAAGAGATAGAGACAGTGAAGATCGTCGGAAAGTTATTATAAAATTAACTGATTTAAGTTATGAAGTTTTAAAAAAGCATGATTTATTTCACGAACAAATGATTGACTCAATTTTTAAAGAATTGAATGTTGGTGAAGATAAAGTTTTAATCGAATCATTAAGAAATCTTTCTTCTTTCTTTAATAGATAAAAAAAATAGCGGAATTTTCCGCTATTTTTAAATAAATTATTTTGTGATGATGCAATCAACTGGGCAGTTAGTTTCACAAACTCCACAATCAATACAAGCATCTTCATCGATTACATATGGTTCGCCTTCTTCAATGCAATCAACTGGGCAGTTCTCTTTACATGTGCCACATGCTATACATGTGTCTAAAATAAATCTTGGCATATTTTTATATCCTCCCTATAAGAAACTTTGACATGTATATTTTAACAATCTTTAGGCTTTTTGTAAATAAGAAAATAAAAAATAATCTCGAATAATAAACTTGAATAATAATGTCTAATTTGATACAATTAGTATGAGTTTAAAGGAGTGAAAATTATGGAACTATGGTTAGCTATTGTTTTAATAGTAGTTGCTTTAATTGTTGGATTAATAGTAGGTTTCTTTTTATCAAGAAAATACTTTAAAAGCTATTTAGATAAAAATCCACCTATTAATGAAAAAATGATTCGTGCAATGATGTCACAGATGGGCAGAAAGCCTTCTGAAAAACAAGTAAGACAGGTTATGGCATCAATGAAACAAAATCAATAAAAAAATGATCTCCATTTAATATCGGAGATCATGTTTTTTTATTTATTTGTTTTTCTTTTTAAAGAGATATGATTTATTTTCATTACCATTAATAATTTTAATAAAATTTTCTTTATGTCGGTAAAATATTAATAAAGTTACTATGGTTGTAACTGTAACTAAAGGCAAGTCATAATAAGGTGGACCGATTGTTAAATTAAGAATTGTAACAACAATTAAAGTCATTAAAGCCGTTGCAGTTGAAGCGATTGAAATATATTTTGTGAAATGAGCTGTAAGAATAAAAAATGGTAATAGGCCCAATCCTACATAAGGGGCATAAACAACTAAGAGCCCAAAACTAGAAGCAACTCCTTTTCCGCCTTTAAACCTCATCCAAACTGGGAATATATGTCCTACAACCGATGCCAATCCATAATATAGAGGGTGTAGCATTTCAATTCCAAATATAGTAGGATTATGTCTAATAATTAAAACCAGCAAACCGCTTTTAATTATATCTAAAAATAGAACTAAAACTCCAATGGTTTTTCCTAAAACCCGAAAGGCGTTTGTTGTTCCTAGATTGCCGCTGCCATGTTTTCTTAAATCGGTATTTTTAAATTTTTTTCCAAATAAATATGAGAAAGGGATTGCCCCAATAATATATGCTAATACAATGAAAAGATATTCCATAATTTACCTCGCTAAACTGATTTAAATTATACCAAAAATTTGCATAAAAATAAAGAAATAATTAGTAAAATTTGATATAATAAAGGGTAAGACAAAAAGGAGTAATGGATATGAGCGCAAAAACAATAAAATATGATGCAAAATCATTACAAATTCTCGAAGGATTAGAAGCTGTTAGAAAAAGGCCTGCAATGTATATAGGCTCTACGGATACTAGAGGTTTACATCATTTGGTTTGGGAGATTATTGATAATTCAATAGATGAAGCTCTTGCAGGTTTTGGTAGTTATATAAAAGTAGAAATAAATGAAGATAATTCTATTATAGTAAGTGATGATGGTAGAGGTATGCCTGTTGATATGCATGATTCAGGGTTGACTGGTGTAGAACTAATTTTCACTAAACTACACGCAGGAGGTAAGTTTTCAGCTGATGGTGCTTATAAAGTTTCTGGTGGGTTACATGGAGTAGGAGCTTCAGTTGTAAATGCGTTATCAGAATTTTTAGAAGTAAAAGTATATCGCGATAATAAAATTTATGAGATGCGTTTTGAAAATGGTGGAAGACCAGTTAAAACATTAACAGAAGTAGGGACTACAAAGAAAAGTGGAACTGAAGTATGGTTTAAACCAGATCAAAAGATTTTTTCAACAACGCTATTTAATTATAAAATGGTTGAAGAAAGAGTAAGAGAAAATGCTTTTTTAATAAAAGGTTTAAAAATGGAAGTAATTGATCATAGAACAAAAGACAAACAAACTTTCCAATTTAATAAAGGAATTCATGAATATGCTGCTTATGTTAATAAAGGGAAAGCGGTATTAAACAAACCTGTATATTTTCAAGGAAAAACAAATGATATTGAAGTTGAAGTAGCATTTCAATATACTAAAGCTTATTCTGAAAATATTATTTCTTTTGTAAATAATGTTAGAACAAAAGATGGAGGAACTCACGAAACGGGATTTAAATCAGCTTTTACAAAAAGTTTTAATGAATATGGCCGAAAAATGAACATAATTAAGGAAAGAGATTCTTCATTAGAAGGAACTCATGTAAGAGAAGGTTTGACTGCTATTATTTCAATTAGAATACCAGAAAATTTATTGCAATTTGAAGGACAAACTAAGAATAAACTAGGTACAGCTGAAGCAAGACCAGCAGTTGAAGCCCTAGCTTTAGAAAAGCTAAATGCATATTTAACTGAAAATCCACAAGTATCTCAATTACTTGTTTCTAAGGCTGTTAAGGCAAGAAATGCTTGGGAAGCTGCTAGAAAAGCTAGAGAAGATGCAAGATTAGTTAAGAAAATCAAGAAAAAAGAAACTATACTTTCTGGTAAATTAGCACCTGCAAGTTCAAAAGATTCTTCAATTAAAGAACTTTTTTTAGTTGAGGGTGATTCAGCAGGTGGTTCAGCTAAACAAGGTAGAGATAGAAAGTTTCAAGCGATATTGCCTTTAAGAGGTAAGGTTATAAATGCAGAGAAACAAAAAATGGAAGATGTTTTTAAAAATGAAGAAATTTCTACAATAATTTCTACTATTGGCGCAGGAATTGGTAGTGATTTTAAAGTAAAAAAATCTAATTATAATAAAGTAATAATTATGACTGATGCTGATACTGATGGTGCTCATATTCAAGTGCTTTTAATTACTTTTTTCTTTAGATATATGCCTGAATTAATTGAAGAAGGAAGACTATATATAGCTTTACCACCATTATATAAAATAAGCGCTAATTCTGGAAAAAAATATGAATACGCATGGACTGAAGAAGATCGTGAAAGAATAGCAAAAAAATATAAAAAATATTCGATTCAAAGATATAAAGGTCTTGGTGAGATGAATTCAACTCAATTATGGGAAACAACTATGGATCCAAAAACTAGATCTTTAATACAAGTAACAATTGATAGTTTAGCTGAAGCAGATCAAAGAATATCTGTTCTTATGGGCGATAAAGTAGAGCCAAGAAAAGAATGGATTGATAATTATGTTTCTTTTGCTAATGAAGATGACTTTATTATTGAGGAGGATAATTAATGGCAAAATCACTTAAGAAAAAACTCGATGAATATGTTGAAAATATTATCCCAATGAACCTTGAAGAAATAGTCGGAGAAAGATTCGGTAGGTATTCAAAATATATTATTCAAGATAGAGCTCTACCTGATGTAAGAGATGGTTTAAAACCTGTACAAAGAAGAATATTATTTGCGATGAATGAACTAGGTATGGGTTCAGATAAACCGTTTAAAAAATCAGCTAGAATTGTTGGCGAAGTAATTGGTAAATATCATCCTCATGGTGATTCTAGTGTTTATGAAGCTATGGTTAGAATGTCACAAAGTTGGAAGATGAGAAATCTTTTAATAGATATGCACGGTAATAATGGTTCGATTGATAATGACCCTGCCGCAGCTATGCGTTATACAGAGGCGAGATTAACACCTTTTTCTGAAGCTTTATTAAAAGATATTGATAAAAAAACAGTAAATTTTATTCCTAACTTTGATGATTATGAACTAGAACCAGTAGTCTTACCAGCTAAATTTCCTAATTTATTAGTAAATGGTGGAAGTGGTATGGCAACTGGATATGCAACTAGCATACCACCACACAATCTTTGTGAAGTATTAAAAGCAGTAGTATATAAATTAGAAAACAAAGATGCTAGTTTAACTGATTTATTAAAATTTATTAAAGGCCCAGATTTTCCAACCGGTGGAATTGTTGAAGGGGTTAATCAAATTGAACAAGCTTTTAAAACCGGAAAAGGTAAAATAGTTGTAAAAGCAAAAGTTGAAGTTAAAGACACTTCCTTAATTATTACTGAATTACCTTATGATGTAAATAAGGCTGAATTGGTTAGAAAAATAAATGATATTAGTTTAAAGAAAAAAATAGATGGTATTTCAGAAATAAATGATATTTCTGATCGTGAAGGAATTAGAATTGAAATTAAAATAAAAAAAGAAATAGCTTCAGATGTAATCCTTGCTTATTTATTTAAAAATACTGATTTAGCTAAAAATTATAATTACAATATGGTAGCTATAAGTCAAAGAAGTCCAAGATTACTATCTTTAGATGAGATATTATCGGAATATATTCTGCATCAAAAAGAAGTTATTAGAAATAGATCTAATTTTGAACTACAACGATATGAAAAAAGAAAACATATTGTTTTAGGTTTTTTAAAAATGGTTTCAGTTTTAGATGAAGTAATTAAGATTATTCGTGCTTCTAGCGGTAAAAAAGATGCTCAAGATAAATTAGTTGAAAAATTCAAATTTACTCAAGAACAAGCTGATGCAATCGTTTCTTTAAGATTATATCGTTTATCTTCTACAGATGTAAATGATATGAAAGAAGAATCTTTGCGTTTAACAAAGGCTATTAAAAGTCTAACTAAAATTTTAAATAATGAAAATGAACTAGAAAAAGTTATTACCGATGAAATTCAGGAAATGATTAAAAAATATCCTTCTTCTCGAAAAACCATTATTAAAGATGAAATTAAAAAAATTGAAATTGATGAACAGGAATTAATTCAAAATGAAAACGTTATGCTAGTGATTTCAAAAGACGGTTATATAAAACGTTCTTCTATGAAGTCTTTTCAAGCGACTCAAGGTTCTACTGGTTTAAAGGACAATGATCAAGTTCTAAAAAGTTCAGATGTAAATACTAGAGATACTTTATTATTGTTTACTAATTTTGGTAATTTTATTAACTTACCTGTTCACAAGATTTTAGATGCTAAATGGAAGGATTTGGGGGATTATATTGGTAATTATGCTACTTTAAATCAAAAAGAAAAAGTTATTGATTATATTGTGATTGATGAATTTGATGATAAACGTAATATTTTAGTTGCTAATGAAGAAGGACAAATTAAAAGGGTTTGTTTAGAAGAATTTAATAAGACAAGGATTAATAAAACCTTTAATGTATTGTCTACATCAAAGATTAATCAGTTTGTTTCAGTTGACATAGAAGAGCCATATGATTCTTCAGTAACAATGGTCAGTGAAAATGGCTTTGTAGTTAAATATGATTTAGATGAAATTCCGATTCAGTCTTTAATGGCTAAGGGAGTAAAGGGTATTAATTTACGAAAAGATAAACTAATAGGCGCAAAATATACTACTAATATCAATAAAGATGAATTATTAATACTAACTAACCGAGGTGGCTTAAAAAGAGAATTCAGCATTAATATAGATTGTTCGCATCGACCAGCTAAAGGAAAACGTTATTTTAAAAAAATTAAATCTAATCCTTATAAGGTTGTTTCTATGAATGCAGAAAATATTTTTAGATTAAAAGACTATATTAATATACGTTTAATCGCTAAAGAAAAAACTATTTTAATACCTGGAAATGAAATTAAGCCAGATCGTTATGAAAATGGTATACCTTATTTCAATAAAGGCGATAAACCTGAATTAGTGATGATTGATAAAGTTAATTATAAAGAAACGATAAATATCTTAAGTAATTTAGTTGATGAAGACGAAGATGAAATAGATAATAATAATGATGATGTTATTAATGAATTAGAGAAAATTATCTCTAGTTCAGATGATTTTGATTCAGATGCAGTAGAAGACCAAAATGATGAAGAAGACGAAGATGAAGATGAAGATGAAGATGAAGATGACATTATTCAACAAAGGTTATTTTAATGAGGAAGTTTATGAAAAAACTAAGTTTACTAATTTTATTTTTAAGTATTATATTATTAACCGGTTGTAATTTTTTAGGTGAAGAAGAAGAAACTACTGTTAATGTTGATGTTAGTAATTATATTGGCATTTCTACAGTAGAGGATTTAAAATCAATGGATATTAATAAATCTTATGAATTAGAAAATGATATTGATTTAAATTTTGAAGAATGGACACCTATAGGAACATATCAGAGACCTTTTAGAGGTAATTTTCGAGGTAATGACTATACAATATCAAATTTAAAAATAACCCAAAATTACGATGGTTATAATGGGCTTTTTGGAAATTTAGAGGGAAATGTTGAGAACTTAAACATCGTTAATTTTGATATTAACTTCACAACTGATTTCTTAGCAAATGTAGGTGGTCTTGCTGGTTTTAGTTCTGGGAAAATTACCAATGTTTTTGTTTCTGGTAATATAGATATAGATTCTAGTAATTCTAATCTTTATCTAGGTTTATTAGTAGGTAATGCACAAACTAAGTTAGATGACTTAGTAATTGCTAAAGAGTTTAAACCAAACATTTTAAGTGATAATAATGCTTCAGGGACTATTATAGTTTCTGCAGAAGATATTATCTATATTGGAGGTTTAGTTGGTAAAGCCTATAATGTTAAATTAAACAATAATATTATAAATGACTTAGCTGTTACTGTAAATAAAGCTGATTCTTCAAGTTTTATCGGTGGACTTATTGGCCATAACTTTTTATATGATGTTAAAACTATTGAAGCATCTTTATCAGTTAATAAAAATCTTGTATATCAAAATATTGTTAAGGCTGAATTTGTAATTAATAATAAGGAAGATTTATCACTTGGAGGATTAATTGGTTATAATCAAAATGTTATATTAAAAACTAACTTTGTAACTACTGATATAGAAAAGGTTGCTGAAGATCGTTTTGATGGTGTTTTAGCTAGTTATATAGGCCTTTTAGTCGGCGAAAATTGGGTAGCTGATATAGATAATAATTTAACAATAAATACAAATATTATTGCAAATTTTGAAGCTAATAATATTTCAACAATATCTGGCAAGTTATTTGAATCAGAAATTTTAAATAGTTTTTATTATCTAAGTGAAGATGATTTAGGATTTGACATTCAAGGTGATAGTGTTATATATGCTGATTTATTAACAGATCAGTTTTACAGTGATAATTTTTCTGATATCGATAATGAATTTATTAGTTTAATTAAATCAATTCTTTTAGATGAATAGTAGGTGTTACAATGAATTGTATTAAGACAATTGAAAAAACCGCAATTCCACATGATGTTTTTTATAAAATGAATAAATTGTATAAAGAAATTGGCAAAAATGATTTTTATTATGGTTTTTTTTCTAAGAGTTTGGAGTTTTATAAACGAAAAACTGCAGAAGATAATGCGCGTTATTTTTATCAATTGTTTCTTAATGATTTTAAACCAATTAAACGTAGTCGTTTTGATAGTTTAGCTTTAAAATCATCAACTCCAAATAATAAATCAGAACAATTATATAAGAATATTTTAGAAATTTTTAGACAAATTCATTATCAAAGTTATGATCGTTTTAATCTTCAATTAGTTGAAATTAGAGAACTGATTAATTTATTATTTAAAGACGTTTTTCCAATTCCAAAATATCGGAGAATAACAAAAAAGAAATCGCTTTTTAATACTGATGTAAAATCTATGCGTGAAGTTTTTGAAAAATTTCTAGAAGAAGTTAATAGTGTTATTAAGAAAAATAAATATGAACCAGTATTTCTATATGTTAACTTTTTAATTGATTTCATTAATATGAAAGTTTTTGATTTTGATTATAATGAATTAGTAGGAACACTAATTTTTTATATCCTAATGATTGAAAATGATTTAAAGGCAAGTTATTTTGTTAGTTTCTATGGAAAACTAGTTTTTGAAAAGGATGAATATTTAAAATTACTACATCAATCTAGTTATCAATGGGAAGAAGGACTAGCTGAAGTAATGCCATTAACTAAATTTTTTGTTAAAATATATAAACAAATGTATGATGATTTAGCTTCTTTAGCGAGAGATTATCGTTATGATGAGAATTTAAGCATTTCTAAATCAGATTATATCGAAAATACTATCCTTAAAATGCCCAAAACTTTTTCAAAAAATGATATTAGAAAACAACATCCTTTAATTAGTGACTCTACAATAAATCGCACTTTAAAAAGAATGCAAGAAGATAATAAAATTAGAGCTTTAGGCAAGGGCAGAAGTGCTAAGTGGGTAAAAATAGTTGAAGAAGAAGACTATCAAGGGCAAATGAAGTTAAATTTAGGTGATAAAAATGGATAAAAAAATATCTAAAATCATAAAAGAAGCTTTAAAAGAAGACATTCCTAAAAAGGATATTTCTAGTGAATATTTGTTTTCTAAAGAAAAAACTATTGCTAAGTTTATTGCTAAAGAAGCGGGAGTAATTTCTGGGATTAATATTGCTAAACTTACTTTTTTAGAAATTGATAGTAATATTGATTTCACTATTTATAAAGATGATAGTGAAATAGTAAATAAAGGTGATTTAATAGCTGAAGTAAGTGGGTTAACAAAATCAATATTAAAAGCAGAGAGAGTAGCATTAAATTTTTTACAACGCATGTCTGGTATAGCAACATTGACAAAGGCTTTTGTTGATGAAACAAAAGGCTATAAAACTAAAATATTAGATACTAGAAAAACTACGCCCTTATTAAGGTTTTTAGAAAAAAAAGCAGTTAGGGATGGCGGCGGAACAAACCATAGAATGAATCTATCAGAAATGGTAATGTTAAAAGATAACCATTTAAAAGCTGCTGATTCTATTATTCAAGCTGTAGATATTGTTAGAAAAAATGTTGGAAAAGCGGTTCAAATTGAAGTTGAAGTAGAAACATTAGCTGATTTAAAAACAGCTTTAAAAAGCGATTGTGATATCATTATGCTAGATAATATGGATAATGAAACTATGGTTAAAGCTGTTGAACTAAATAAAAATATAAAGTTATTAGAAGCCAGTGGAAATATGACGGTAAATAGAATTAAATCCGTTTGTCAAACTGGCGTAGATTTTATTAGTGTAGGTGCGCTAACTCATTCTTATAAATCATTAGATATATCTTTAAAGTTTTAGAAATGGAGATTTGTTTTGATAAATAGTAAATACATTTGGCACAAACAAGTAAAAGGAATAGTTAAAGATGAAGACGTTTTTGACTTGATAACTAAAAACCGCGATATATTAGATTATAAAGCGTTTTTTTCCATGGGAAAAGAACATCTTATAGACCCTTTTTTGCTTAATGATATGGAAAAAGCCACTGAAAGAATTCATTTAGCAATCGCAAACAAGGAAAAAATCTTAATTTTTGGTGATTATGATTGTGATGGTATTACTTCGGTCGCAATAATATATCGAGGTTTAAAATCTCTTGGAGCCAATATTAGTTATAAAATTCCTAATCGTTTTAAAGATGGTTATGGTTTAAACGAAGAAATAGTAACCGATATAATTAATGAAGATTTTTCTTTAATGATAACAGTTGATAATGGAATAAATTCTGTAAATGAAATTGCTAAATTGAATAATGCTGGGATTGATACAATCTTAACTGATCATCATGAAATTGGAGACAAATTACCTAAAGCTTATGCTATAATCCATACAAAGGTTAGTTCAGATTATCCGTTTAAAGATATTGCTGGATGTATGGTTGCTTTTAAGTTAGTTTGGGCAACAAAAAAAGCATATCCTAAAGACTTATCAGATTTAGTTATGATTGGGACTATAGCTGATTTAATGCCTTTGATTAATGAAAATCAAGCAATTGTAAATTTAGGGCTTAAGCAGTTAAAAAAAACCGAAAATCTTGGATTACAAAAGATTCTTCAATATAGTGATCTAGATATTATAAACGCTACGGCAATATCATTTCAAATAGCTCCAAAAATTAATAGTAGTGGTAGGCTTAATCAAGCAGAATTAGCTATCGAGTTATTGATTACTGAAGATATTACTTACGCAAATGATTTAATAATCGAAATTGAAGACAATCATAAATTAAGAAAAAAACATACTAAAGATTCATTTATTAAAGCAGAAAAGTTAATCGATCATTCAGACCAAGTTTTAGTTTTAGCTTCAGAAGAATTTCATGAAGGTGTAATTGGTATTTGTGCACAAAGAATATCGGAAAAATATCAAAAACCAACGATAGTTTTAACTATAGAAGATGATATTGCTAAAGGATCAGCTAGATCATTTGGCAATGTATCTATTTTAAACTTATTAGATAAGTCTAATGAGTATTTAGAACGTTATGGAGGACATTCTCAAGCTGCTGGTATGCAGTTAAAACTTGAAAATCTCTCGGCTTTTAAAAAGAAGATTAATAGTTTTATTTTTGAAGAATCTGAACCTGTATTAGATATAGATATGGAAGTAGATATAACTGATATTAGTAAAGATACAATCTATAGGTTGCAAAATAAATCATTTCACACAGCTTTATTTTTATTTAAAAATTTACGTGTAGTACGCAAACAAATTATCGGCAAAAATCATGTAAAATTATTGCTTGAAAACAATAATCAAATATTTGAAGCAATTAAATTTAATAGCCTAGAATACTATTATAATCTTGAAGTAAATGATATAATTGATATTTGTGGGGGGTTAACAATTAATCATTATCGCAACCACGAAAATATTCAAATTATGATTAATGATTTATTGTGCGACAATTTACAAGTTATTGATTATAGAAATACAGTTAATAAAAACTATATTAAAGCCAACCTTTTTGAAAATTTTATTTGTTTAAATGATGAATTGATATTAACTAATACAAGTAAAACTATCAAAGAAATCTTTGAAAAATATAATTCATTTGTACTATGTCCTAAAGAATATGATTTTAATTATAATCTTATAATTGATCGTAATGAATTGGGTAAAATCTATCTAAAGCTTAAAAAAATACAAGATTTTGATATCTTTGATATCATAAAATTATTTAATATTGATGAAATTTTCGCTGAAAAGATAATTAATATTTTTTCTGATTTAGATTTTATTGGTAAAAATGATAATAGTTATTATATTAAATCAGGTAAGAAAACAGATTTAAAAGAATCAGTTACATATCAATCATTTTTAGATAAGAAAAAAACTATTGATTGGTTGTATCAATCTCATAAAGAAAAAATAAAAGAATATATGGAGGGGTATCATGGATTATAATAAATATATTAAAAATGTACCAGATTTTCCTGTTGAGGGAATTCAATTTAAGGATATTACACCTTTAATTGGTAATGGAAAAGCTTTTAAAGCAGCTATTGATGAATTTGTGGAATTTGCTAAAGAAAAACAAGCAGATATAATTGTTGGTCCTGATGCGAGAGGATTTATTGTTGGGGCACCGGTTTCATATGCATTGAGTTTACCTTTTATTCCAATAAGAAAGCCGGGAAAATTACCTAGAGAAACTTTAAACTATGATTATGAGTTGGAATATGGAACTAATTCTTTAGAAATGCATAAAGATGCAATTAAAAAAGGTGATAAAGTCTTAATTATGGATGACTTATTAGCTACTGGAGGCACACTTGAAGCTACTATTAAATTAGTTGAAGAAGCAGGTGGAAATGTAGTTGGCTTAGGCTTTATAATTGAACTAATTGATTTAAAAGCCCGAGATAAATTAACTAACTATCCGATAAAAGTATTGCTTAAATATTAGGAGGAATATATTTGTCTGAAATTGACTATTACAAAAAGCTTGAAACAGAACTAACTAAATATTTATCTAAACCTAAGCATCTGCAATTAATCAGACGCGCTTTTGATTATGCGAAGAGTAAACATGAAGGACAGTTGCGAAAATCAAAAGAACCATATATTATTCATCCAAGAGATGTAGCTATTACATTGGCTGAATATGAAGTTGATCCTAATACAATTGTTGCGGGGCTATTACATGATATTCTTGAAGATACAGATACGACTTACGAAGAAATCAAGTCAGAGTTTGGTGAGGAAATTGCAGATATAGTTGAAGGCTTAACAAAATTAAAACAATTACAATATCAAAACTCTAAAGTTCAACAACAAGCTAAAAATCATCAAAAAATGGTTTTGGCTATGGCTAAAGATATTCGTGTGATATTAGTTAAATTGGCTGATAGACTTAATAATATGCGTACCCTTGCTTTTTTAAGCGATGAAAAGCAATCAAGGATTTCACGAGAAACGTTAGATATTTTTGTTCCAATTGCCCATAGATTAGGTATGTATCGTTTAAAAGCAGAACTTGAAGACATTGCTTTTAAGTATTTATATCCTTATGAATATCAGGATATTGCCAAAAAGTTAAGGGATAAAAAAGGTAGTAGAGAAGCCGATGTATTAAGAATGGAAGAAGAGTTGAAAAAACTTCTTAGACAAGAAAATTTTGAATTTGAGATTAAAGGACGAATAAAAAATATTCATTCTGTTTATAATAAAATGAATAACAAAAGAATTGATTTTGATGAAATACATGATTTACTAGCTTTAAGAGTAATTGTTAATAGTGTCAGTGATTGTTACAGAGCAATTGGGATAGTTCATTCAAAATTTATACCTGTACCTGGAAGGTTTAAAGATTATATTGCTATGCCAAAACCTAATATGTATCAATCATTACATACTACAGTGGTTAGTAATGGAAAGATATATGAAATTCAAATAAGAACAAAAGAAATGGATGAAATTGCTGAAAAAGGCGTTGCGGCACATTGGGCATATAAAGAAAATGGAAATAGTAAAACTAATCGAAAAGACATTGAAAATATTATGTCTTCTAAGTTGAGATGGTATTCAGAGTTAATTAAGTATACTGAAGAATCAGATTCAGAAGAAGAAATCCTTGATATTTTTACAGGAGATATTTTAAATGCAAATGTTTATGTATTTACCCCTAAAGGAGATATTATTGATTTAGCAGCTGGAGCTACACCACTTGATTTTGCTTTTAGGATTCATACTAAAGTTGGCGAAAAAACTGTTGGAGCGATTGTTAATGGTAAAATTAGACCATTAGATTATAAATTGAAAACTGGAGATTTGGTAGAAATTAAAACCTCTAAAAACGCTGTTGGTCCTAATGAGAATTGGCTTAATATTGCTAAAACTTCAAATGCCAGGAGTAAAATTAAAAACTTTTTAAATCGTCAAAAACGGGATTTTTTAATTGAAAAAGGTAAAAATGAATTTAATAAAGAAGTAAAAAGCAGACATATTGAAATTGAGATAAATAATAAAATTGTTAATGAAAATTTCAAGAATCGTCATATTGAGTCTGAAGAAGATTTATATTATGAAATAGGTAAAGGAGTTTTATCAGCGATAAATGCTGTAAATGTTTTAGCTGGAAAACCAGAAACTACTGAAGAGGATTTAATTGAGAAATACAATAAAGAGGATGAATCTAAAAAAAGATTTTTACATTCAGATGTTAATGTTATTGTTGAAGGATTAGATAAACCATCAATTAAACTAGCAAATTGTTGTAAACCTATATATGGTGATGATATTATTGGTTATGTATCAAAGTCATATGGAATTATGGTTCATAGAAAAACTTGTAATAATGTTGAAACATATGATAAAAACAGGCTTATTGATGTTTATTGGGGAGACGATTTGACTAAAAAATATGTTACTTCGTTAAAAATATATGTACAAAATAGAGATAATATTTTAGCAGAAATTATTAATACTTCGACTTCATCGAAAGCAAAAATTATACAAGTTTCTGCGCAAACAAATAATGTTAAAGAAGGTACTATTATAACAAAAATTGAAATTGCAAGTGTTAATGAATTAGAAAATCTTATAGCGAACTTACAAAAAGTTAAAGGGGTATATTCAATTGAGAGGTTAGGAACGTGAAGGTTATAGTTCAAAGAGTTTTAGAGGCTAGTGTAATAGTTAATAAAAAAATTGTTAATCAAATTAATAATGGTTATTTATTATTAGTTGGTTTGAAAACCGATGATAAATTAAAAGATTTGGAATATTGTGCTAGAAAAGTAGCTAAACTAAGAATTTTTTCTGATGATGCTGGGTTAATGAATCTTGATATTAAAAAAGTAAGGGGAGAAATTTTATCAATATCTCAATTTACCTTGTATGGTGATATTAAAAAACAAAACCGCCCAGGTTTTTCACAAGCTATGAATTATGAATTAGCTCAGGAAATGTATAATAAATTTAACGATATTTTACGCAATACTTATAATTTAGAAGTTTATGATGGTTTGTTTGGAGAAAATATGAAAATTTCATCAGTAAATGACGGACCTGTAACAATAATAATTGATAGTGATTGATAACTATATTTGACTAGTTATCTAAAAAATAATATAATGATTATATAATAAAAAATGGAGGACATTATGGATAAAAGAGAAGAAGTTTTCAATAAAATTAAAGAAATGATTGTACAAGAATTAGGTGTTAAACCAGAAGTTGTCAAATTAGATGCAGGGTTAGCCGAGGATTTTGGAGCTGATTCATTAGATGCATTAGAACTTTTTAATCAAATTGAAAGTGAGTTTTTAATCACTATTACTGATGAGGCGGCGACTGATATGAAAAACGTTGAAGATTTAGTTGATTTCGTAGCTGATAGTGTTAGTGACGATTATTTTGAATAAAAAATTTAATATCGTCCTTTTTAGGGCGATTTTTTTTAGAAAGGGATAGCGATGATTAAAAAAATAAAAGGCACTTATGATATTTTACCTGAAGAAAGCGAGAAATGGCAAAAAATTGAAGATGTAATGAAAAATGTCGCAAGGATTTTTAATTTCAAAGAAATTAGAACTCCTATTTTTGAAGCTTCTGAATTATTTCATCGTTCTGTAGGTCAATCAAGTGATATAGTTAAAAAAGAAACCTATGATTTTAAAGATAGAGGTAACCGCTCAAACACTTTAAGACCAGAAGGCACAGCGCCAATTGTTCGAGCAGTAATAGAAAATAAATTGTATGCTGATGCATCACAACCTCAGAAACTTTATTACTATGGCCCGATGTTTAGATATGAAAGACCACAAAAAGGAAGGCAAAGACAGTTCCATCAGTTTGGTGCTGAAATTATAGGTTCTAGTTCACCTTTAGTAGATGTTGAAATAATTAACTTTGCTATAACTTATTTACAAGCTTTAAACATAAAAGATATTGTTATTAAAGTTAATAGTTTAGGCGATAAGGCCTCAAAAAAACAGTACTTAGAAGTTTTAAGTGAGTATTTAGAACCAAATATCAATAAACTTTGTAAAGACTGTCAAAGACGTCATAAAGAGAATCCTTTAAGAGTGTTGGATTGTAAAGTCGATCAAGATAATCCAGTTGTTTTAGCTGCACCTAAACCATTAGATTATCTTTCAGATAGTGCTAAATATCATTTTGATCATGTTGTTTTAGGTTTAGAGTCATTAGGTTTGAATTTTGAGATAGATAAAAATCTAGTTAGAGGCTTAGATTATTATACACATACTGTCTTCGAGATAATTTCTGAATCTGATAAATTAGGTTCTCAATCAACTCTAGTTGGTGGAGGAAGATATAATGATTTAATTTCAGATTTAGATGGACCTGATACTCCAGCTGTTGGTTTTGCCTTTGGAGCAGAAAGAATTATATTAGCCTTGGAGAACTCAGCATTCTTTGCAGAGGAAAGCGAAATACATGCATATTTTATTAATTTAGATAATGTTTTTGAAAATGATGCCTTAAAAATAATTAATGATTTGCGATTAGGCGGATTAATCATAGACTATGATTTTTTAAATCGCAGTTTAAAAGCTCAGTTTAAACAAGCTGATAGAGTAAATGCTAGGTATTATTTAATTTATGGAGAAAAAGAAGCTTCAGAACACAAAATAAATGTTAAAAACGCTAAAACTGGTGAACAAGAAACTGTAAATCTTGATGATTTATATCAATATCTATTATCAAAATTCCAAAATAGTAATATATCAAAGGCTTGTGAAGGATGTAATGGTTGTTAAATTTTATTTAAAGCTATTTAATATTGTCTAAATTATGATATAATTAAATTTAGGATGTGTGATATGAATAAGTATAAGATTAGCGATGAAAAACTTAATCGAATAATAAAATACCTTGTTATTATATTGCTAGCTTTAGGGATTTTACTGATATCAATTCAATTTAGTGATTTTTGGAATTGGATATTAGCGGCTATAAGAGCTGTAATCATTCCTATTGGCTTAGCCTATATTTTTGCATTAATACTCTTTCCGTTAATTCGTTATTTAGAAAAGAAAGGGATTGGTCCTAGAGGTTTTTCTTTAGGTTTGGTTTTTATTATTGCAGTTGGTTTAATTTTCGCGGCGTTTTATTTTATTACACCTCTAATTATTAGTGAAATTCAGAGTTTCTTTGAAAATGATTTTCCAGGTATTATTGATTATATTACGACTGATTTACGTGATGATTTTATTTTTGGAACTAATATTTATGATCAGATTAGAGATTATATTGTCGAAACAGATATTTTAAATGAAACTTTACAAACATTTGTTCCAAATTTAATAACAAGTATTTCTAGTTGGGTTATTCCTTTAATTACGAGTATTGCTTTATTGCCAATTTTACTATTATATTACTTATATGATTATGAACTAATCGGTGATTATATACGTGGGATAATACCTAAAAAACATGAAAAAAACGTTTCTAAATTATCTTCAAGATTAAATGATACTGTTGGTGCTTATCTTCGCGGTCAATTAATGTTAATGGTTGCTTTAGGAGCTATAGCTACAATTGTATATAAGTTAATAGGTTTAAAATATTATTTTGCATTTGGCTTATTAGCTGGAATTACAAATATTATTCCTTATTTTGGGCTAATTATAGCTGCTTTACCACCGATAATTTATTCGGTTATTGCTACAAGTGGGCCTGGACCTCTTATGGTTCTCATGGTTAACTTTGTGCTTCAGTTTATTGAAGGTAATATTTTTCAACCACTAATTATGTCACATCAATTATCAATTCACCCGATTTTAATTATTATTTCAATTCTTTTCTTTGGTTCACTATTTGGTGCCATAGGGGTTATTTTCGCATCACCTATTGCCGCTTCTATTAGAGTCTTTTATCATTTCTATAGAGACCTAAGAAAAGAGAAGTTACAAAAAAGTGTTTCAGAGGCTAAGGGATCATGATAAAGAAACAAAAAGAAAAAATATATTCTAATTATGAGATAAGTTCAATTTTATTTTATTGGACAATGATATGCTTTTTGCCAATATTACTAGTTTTTTTATATTTATTTGATATTGATAAAGTTGTTGATATAAGGTTATTTATGTTGATTTTATTAGGGGTTAATTTTTTCTTTACTATTTTAGGGACAATTATTTTAATATTAAAAAAAGATAAACTTAAACGTAAAATTAAAGCGCATTATCGTTATGAATTTCTTTATCTGTTATTTATTAGTGGTTTTGCAATTTTAGGTTCTGTAGTTATTTTTGATTATCTTGATGGTAATCGCGCATATATTGCCAACATTTTAGTTATAATAACCGCAATTACCTTATATTTGTTAAGCGTTTTAGGAAAGAAATATTTCAAGTTTGATTATATGAGACGAAAATAATGGCTGCATATAAGCGGCTTTTATTTATATAGGTGGTATAATGAAGTTTAATCGTTTAGAAAATTTAATCGGTAAAGAAAAACTTAAAATGCTAAAATCAAAAAAAGTTTTAGTCTTTGGTTTAGGCGGTGTTGGTTCTTTTGCATCAGAAGCACTAGTTAGAAGCGGTATTGAAAATTTAGTAGTTGTAGATTATGATAGAATTGATATTACAAATATTAATCGCCAATTAATTGCCTTAGAAACTAATATTGATACACCTAAGATTGAAGCCTTTAAAGATAGAGCATTAAAGATTAATTCAAAGTTAAAGATAAATGCTTTAAACTTTAGAGTTGATAGTGATAATATTAATGATATTATTACTAGTGATTTTGATTTTGTTTTAGATTGTATCGATGATGTTTTTGCTAAAATCGATATTGCTAAAGAATGTTTGAAGCTTGATATACCGATTATTTTATCAATGGGTTTTGCTAATAAATTTCATCCTGAAAAAATTAAAATAACTAAGTTAAAAGACACAAGTATTTGTCCTTTAGCAAAAGTTATTCGTAAAAAATTTAGAGAAAATAATTTATCTCTCGAAGTTCCTGTTGTTTATTCGATTGAAACTCCAGCTACTGTGATTGATCCAAAAATACTTGGGTCAACAGCTTTTTGTCCTAGTACAGCTGGATTGTTTATGACTTCATATGTAATTAATAAATTTTTAGAAAGTGAATAAAAAAATATGAAAAAGATTATATTTGCAGGCGGATGTTTTTGGGGAGTACAAGCTTATTTTGATTTAGTAAAAGGTGTTAAAAATACAATTGTAGGTTATATTGATGGTGATATCGATAATCCTAGTTATCAAGATGTTATAAACGGTAGTGGACATGCTGAAGCAGTTGTAATTGAATATGATGAATTAGTTATTGATTTAAAGAAATTATTAGATCATTTCTTTAATATTATTGATCCTACGCTTATTAACCGCCAAGGTAATGATTTGGGTAAATTATATAGAACTGGTATTTATTGTTATTCAAGCAATGATTTGGATTTTGTTAAAGATTATATAGATTCAATACGAAAAAATTATCCTAAGAAAATTTATACAGAAATAAAAATGGCCGAAGATTTTTATCCAGCAGAAAATTATCATCAAAATTATCTTGATAAAAATCCTAGAGGTTATTGTCATATCAATTTAAACAGTGTTAAGGATATAGAAGAATAAAATGAGTTTTGTAATTTATATTAGTTATAAAATTTGATTTGGAGTGATTATATGAAACGAAGTGATTATATTAGTTGGGATGAATATTTTATGGGAGTCGCAGCTTTATCTGCTATGAGATCAAAAGATGACACTTCTCAAGTAGGTGCTTGTATCGTTAATCAAAGAAACAGGATTGTTGGAATTGGTTATAATGGTTTTCCGATTGGCTGTTCTGATGATGTTTTGCCATGGAAAAGAGAAGGAGATTATTTAGATACAAAATATGCCTATGTTGTTCATGCAGAAGCTAATGCGATTTTAAATAGTAGTGCTGATTTATTGAATTCTCGTATTTTTGTTACTTTATTTCCTTGTAATGAATGTGCGAAACTAATAATTCAATCAGGTATTAAAGAAGTAATTTATCTAGAAGATAAATATCCGTCTTTACCTCAGACTCAAGCTTCAAAAAAACTCTTTAAACATGCTGGGGTTAAAACAAGAAAATTGGAAAATTATAAAGTAAGGATTAAAAATGAAAGAACTAACTGATTTTTTATGGCCTAAAATTAAATTACTATTTATTCCCTATATAATATTAATGTTTCTATTGGTTTATCGAATAGATTTTCAGATATCAGCTCCTGGAGGAATTACAGAAGTTGAGTCTTTAATTGAAGTTGATTATGAAGTTGACGAGATTGAAGGTTCAATATCATCAACCTATGTAATTTCTTTTAAACGACCAACAATTTTTCAGTTTATTATAAGTGATTTTTCTCCTTATAATAAAGTTATTATTTTACCTGATTATTATGCTCACTATACTGATCAAGAATTAAGAGAAATAAGTTATTTGCAAAAGTTAAAGAGTGTTGATGCATCTGTGATAGTTGCTTACGAAAATGCTAGCCAGAAGAATTCTGATATTATATTTAATGAATCAGATGTATATAAAGAAATTCTTGTATTTGGTA
>JAGYOE010000039.1 GCA_018399755.1 Bacilli bacterium | reverse complement strand
TTTCAATCAATAACAGCTCTAGATGTATCACCATGGAAATTCCAAGATGCTGGATGGTTTCCTTCAGTAAAATGTTTGCCTTTTTTTAAACCAAAATTAATTAAAGAATGATTAACAACTTGTCTAAGCCCGTTGGGATTTTTTCCACCAGTACAACAATTAATTGTATATCTTGGTTTACCGCTAAAGATGCGTTTTTTTAAATCAAGTTCACCACCATAATTATTATAAATATCTAACCAGTTTAAATCCCTAATCTTTCTATCGATTGGATTTAAACCACAGGATGTTTGATATTGCACAACATTAGCTAAAATAACATTATATAAGCCCGCTTTTATCCTCATTTTACTTTTTGATAAAGCTTGAGTAAACAAATCAAATAGATTACATCCGGTTTTTCCCATAACCATTGCAATCGGTTTGTTTGAAGCATTATATTCAAACCTATGTGGACTCTCTAATAACACGAAAATATTTTTCTCATGATAGTTTTTCTTGCTTGAAAAAACAAATTTATCTGACAAATATTCAAGCGAATCTCTTGGCGCTTGATTAAAAAATAATTCACCATTTTTTACCTTTAATTCACCTACATATTGATCTGGTAATGGTAAAACAGCTCCTTCTTCATGATAATTTTCTAAAACAGAAATATCAAAATCTTTCATATAATTAATTGCCATTCTTTCACCTTCTAATAAAATGCGAAATTAAATTACTTATTTATCATAACCATATATTTTTAAACCCTTATATAAATCATTAAAACTTAAATTACTTTTTACTCTTCCATAGGATAAATTTTTATTCCTCCCAAACGCAATTAAAAAACACTTAGTTAATTCTTCTACTGTTTGTTCAAGCGTTAACATAAATTGTGAATACACAAAATTATGTTTACTAGTTCCTTTTTTATAATGTGATTCAATTAACCCTTCAGTAACTTGATCAAGCGGATATAATTTTAAATGCATTAATTCATGTACAATTACTTCTTCAAGATTTTGACTATGTGGATTTAATTCATTTATTAATAAAATAGCTTTTTTATCATCAGGATCAACTTTAAAATCACCAGTTTTATTATATTTAGAATCATTTATTAACTCTAATTTTATCTCCCAATTATTTTCAAGACGTAAAATATTCTTCCAATATTTGAAAATAGCTTTTATTTCTTCTTTTTTCATTGTTTTCACCTTTACAATTTTCTTATCTACTTATAAAATATATCATTTTAATTAAATAAGCAATCACTTAGTAAAAATCAACACAATATATAACTACATTTAATTATATACTTGTCATTATTGTAATAAAAACCTCTAAAATTAATTAACTTTAGAGGTTTTATCTATACATTCTTAAATCTAATTGTTTTCTTCCCATCTAGCATATAGATAGATATGATTAGCTGTCCCAATAGAAATTGTTTCAATTGTTTCTCCATTAAATTCTGGATTATCATACCAACCTAAAAAAGCATGTCCATCTTTTACTGGAATTTCAGATTCATCAATATTAGTATTATAATCTTGAGTGATAGAATCATACTCAATATCACAATCACTATTAAATTATAAATAATATTTAAAAATATTCTCTAACTAAACATTAAATGATGCTAATATTTGTTATAATAATATAAAAAGAAAAAATATTCGATTTTAAGAAAGGGTAAATATGGAAAAATTAATAAAAAACGCTGATATAGTTTTAATGAGTGGAAATATGACTAATATTTTTTTTGATATGGAGTATTATAATTTAAATAAAACCAATTTTAAATATGATATTCTTTGTCAACACTTAAACACCAATATCAATAATTTACTTAAATCAAACGGTAAATGGGTTGTACCAAATGATGAATCTTCATTAAAAACCAGGTTAAGTGCTAGTAGTTTTATGACTCACAGAAAAAAACATAATACAATTCAATTTGAAATAAATGATTTTGATCTTGATATAATGCTAAATAATTCAAAATTAAACAAATATATATCAAAATACAACGAAATTAAAACCATCCTAAACCAATCAATAACATTTCAAAATGCTGTTATTAAGTTTGGTAGTTATGGTGATGTAACTTTTAATACCAAAGTATCACTTAAAGAAGTTTCTATAAGCGCAAAACAATACAATATTATATCAGCCTTGTTAAGAAATCTCGCAAGAGAGATATATCAAGAAATTATAAAAAATGCCTGTATCGAATATATTGAAACCATCGAAAGAGATATCGATTGTAATGAATTCAAACGAATCTTCTTTGAAATTGAAAATATCTTCGAAGTTAAAGAAAAACTTGATTATAGTATTAACCGATCAATGTATACAATATCTTGGGTTCATCTAATTTATGATGATAATTACAATGATTCAGAAAATAAAAAACTTGCTAATGAAATTGCTTTTAAAGAGGAAAAACTCGCTTACTTACGTTCTGCTTCTCATAATGCCTATATTTATATAGGATGGTCTCATACAATTTTTTTCCTAGAAAACAATCAAAACAAACATCTTCAAGAAGAAATAAACTACCATTTAACTCCAATCGAAAATGAGTTTGCGGAATGGGAATTTATTATTGCAATGACAAGAAATATAGAAAGATTACTTTTCCATTCATATAGTGTATTTGAATCTAATAAATTCTTTTTTATAAAAACAACTCAATTTAAAAGAAACATTAATCAATTATTTTTCTTTATTCAAAGAATAATGCACTCATATGATAATACATCAATTACCCTTAATCAATATCAAGCTAAACTAATGGAAGCTCAAGAAAAAAAATGGGAAATAAATCGTTATTATCAATCTTATAAAGATAAAAGCAAATCTTTATACAATATAGTAGATTATATCATTCAAAGAAAAAAATCTGTTCAAGGCAAAATATTAAATGGAATTTTATTTGTCATAGCATTACTTTCAACTATTGAAATATCAAATTCAATCTATCAAATCATTTATAATAACGATAGCTCACAACTAATTTTCAGCCTAGGGCCTGTATTTACTATAATAATTATTATTATCTTATATAATCGTATAGCTGGCGATTAATAATTTAAAATAATATTAAATTAACAAATACATAAATTAAAGCGTAAAGAATTAAAAAAATCTTTACGCTTTTAATATATTAGAATATTTAAACTAATTTCTTTAGTTGTTTTGACTTCATAATAACTACACCCATCATAAACAATGCAAAGATACAAATATATAACGGAATATAGAAATTAACATAATCAATCATGTAACCAGCAAATATTGCGGTAATCGGATAGAATAAACCACCGAAACTATTAACCAAAGTAGAAACTTTTCCAACTTCTTTTTTATCTATATATTTATACATTGAAGCATTTAATGGTGCATTAACTGTAGCATTAATCAAACCTGCAATAAAAGTAAAAATTAAATACAAATATATAAATGAATCTTGAGTAATCATTTTAGAATCAAAGCTTTTAATAATTACAAGATTAATAATCCCTAGTACAAAGAAAGCAACAACAGCAACTCTTAAAATCTGAAAAATTTTAAAACGAAAAGCGATTTGAGCAACTACTAAACTCATTAATATAACTCCAACGCTCTCGATAAAATTAGATGATGCTAAAATATATTCTGGTCTAAATGTAGAAAAGGTAAAATACTCTTTAAACATATATGGAACTCCGATTGAAAACCAAGGTGTAACAAGCGTAGCACTGATTAATATAATTACCATAACCATTAAAATAGGCTTTCCTTTATTAAACAAATATTTAATAGCACCTTTAAGATCATTGTAAATGCGTTTTTGTATATCAACTATAGATAAACGCTCTTCTTTATCTTTAATCTCATAGGTTCCTTCTAATTCTTCTTCTTTTATATTAATAAATAACTCAGATATTCCCGAAATTATAAAACTAGCTGCATTAATTAAAATCATGATAATAATACCAAAATGAACATAAAGCAAAGCTCCAAAGAAAAGTCCAGCAAGATTTTGAACACTATTAGTTATCTGCATAACTGAACTTGCTGAAACTAACTCTTCCTTCTCAACAATTTGTGGTGTTAAAGCATTAACTGCTGGAGAAAAGAAGGCAGTTTGAAAAGCAATAAAGAAAACAGCAAAATAAATAATTAATTGAATTATTGCGATATTATTTGTCATCTGCATCGCAAACATTAATACTAAAGCAGTAATTGTATAACAAATACCTCTACCAAAATCAGTTAAATATAAAACTCTAGCTTTATATTTAAATCTATCTGTAAAAGTAGCTGCTATTGGCGCTACTACAAACATTATAATAGTCCAAACAGCTACATAAATAGCTGTCGCAGATGCTTGTCGAGTTAAATCTAGTAAAAATAAACTTATACCAAATCCATAAACTCGACTACCAATCCCACTGACAAGATTCCCAAAAAACAATAATAAATAATTTTTATCCTTAATATACTTTGATTTTAACATAATTGTCTCCTTTTTTTATAATTAATATTAATATTAAAATAATTAATTTTTTATATAACAATAGTTGATTTATGTTATTTACAAATTAATTATATTAAATGTTTTTATAAATGTCAAGGATTTATTTAATTTTTCTTATTTTAATATAAAATTTATTAATTTTTTGTTGTTTATTTATTAATTTTATTAATTCTATGATTGTTTTAAGCAATCTACTATATTTGCTAATTAAAATTATATCCGATTCAAATAATAAAAAAGAGCAAAAAGAAATATTACTATTTCGCTTGCTCTTATTGGTTTATAATATTTTGTAATTATTAAAAAATTAATAATTACAAAATTTTGATCATCATAAAACTTCTAAAACCTTTTGGGTTGTTTTCTCTCGTAAAAACAATTTTGTACCCCAACTTCTCATAAAAGTCTTTTGCTTGAAAATCACAGGTTCCTAGTTGTACAATTTCTAATTTTATATTTTTAGCTTCGCTTTCGGCTAACTGCATTAAATTTTTACCAACTTGTTTATTTCTATAGTTTTTCTTAACTGCTATTCGGCTAATATAAAGGATATTATCATAAATTTCACAAGTAATTCCTCCAATAAATTCTTCTTCATCTAGAGCAACAATCTGTAATTGGCCATCTTTACCTAAAATATTATTTTGTTTATTAAAAGCTTTGATATGTTTATTAAAAATATCTTGATAAATTTTAATGCTTTTAAAATCACTTATAATTTTATGTTTTTTATCTATTTTATAATTAATATTAGTTAAATCGGCATAATAATATTCAATCGAATTTTCAGTTGGTTTGACTTTACCTATAAATTTAAATCCTGCATCTAAAAAATCTTGCAACCTATTATATACAGTTGTAGAAAGCTTAATTCCTACAGCCTTATTTTTATAGTTATTCCATATTTCCTGAATCATTTCTTTAAGTATTGATTGCTTTAAATAAAAAGCATCATCAATAGTAACCCAATCCCAGAAATAATGAACTTTTACAGCACCAACTAATTGTTGATTATCTAAACCATAAACATAAAATTCTTCAAATTTAAATTTTCCTGTAATCGATTCATTAAAATCTCTTAATAATTCTTGTATTTGTTTAGAATATATATTTTTATTATCTATTGAATAAGTAATCATATTTTTCTCCTCAACACTGAAAAAATTAAAAAATCAGTATGTAATACCTAAAATTTATTATACTCGATATTTTAACAACAAACAATAAATAATATATAACTTGATAATCCTATATAATCTTAATATAATAAGAATAAGAATGATGATAATCAATAGCCAAGGAGAATTATATGTACAAAGCAATCGAAATAAGAAAATCTATAAGAAGTTACGAAAAAAAACCGCTATCAAATAAAGATAAGGAAAAAGTAAGTAAAATAATCAAATTAGTTGAGAATAAAAAAGGTCCATTTAATAATAGTGCTCACTTCTTCTTTATTGATAATAATGAAAAAAAGAAAAAAATTGGGACTTATGGATTTATTAAAAATCCACCTTCATTTATTGGCGGAGTTGTAGAAAACAATCTAAAAGGTATGGTTGATTTTGGGTTTTTATTCGAAGAAGTAATCCTTCGTTTAACCGAAGCTAACTTAGGAACAGTATGGTTAGGCGGAACTTATAAACGAAGCGATTTTGATGTTGAAGTTAGTGATAATGAAATAATCGCGGCTGTTTCACCCGTTGGGTACCCAACAAAAAAATCTATCCGTGAAAAAATAATCAGAAAAGCTTCAAAAGCTAATAAACGAAAACCATTTAATGAATTATTTTTTTTAGGAGAGAAATTACAACCAATTGATGAAAATCATAAATACTATCAATATTTAAAAGCAATTCAATTAGCACCTAGTGCATCTAATAAGCAACCTTGGCGAGTAGTTTTAATTGATAATGCCTTTCACTTTTTCTTAAAACGTACAAAAGGTTATGGTGATAAATTAAAAATTGATATTCAAGCAATTGATATCGGTATCGCTTTATCTCATCTATGTTTAACCTTAAAAGAAGATAATTTATCATTTAAGTTTATTAACAATAAACCCTCAAACTTAGAAAATTGTGAATATATATTAAGCGTTCAAATTAATAAAGCATAAACTTAAAAAAGTTTATGCTTTAAATTTTTAAATTATAATTTCAAATATTTATTGTAATAATTTTTACATCAAGTATAATATAAGAAAAACTTAAGGAGTTATCCATGAAAAAAATCCTCATTTATTTACTTTATACATTTTTATTAACATATATCGCGCATGGTTTATTAGCCTTTTTAACAACAAATGATTACATTGATTTTTATTCTTTTTTTGGCCAGTTCTTATTTATTTTGGGAGGTAGTAGTCCTACTATATTCGCTTTTATTTTTATCTTAAGAAAAGCAAATAAGGAAAAGAAAAAACAATTTAAATTAAGATTGTTATCTTTTAAACATAAACCATTTTTTTGGGTTTTTGCTATTGTAACACCAATTCTTTTAGGAGGTATTTTCCAACTATCATATTTAGTTTTTAAAAACTATCCATTCGTATCTTCAACTCCATTTTATGCGTTTTTTTTAGTATTGATTACT
>JAGYOE010000038.1 GCA_018399755.1 Bacilli bacterium | reverse complement strand
ACTTTGAAAAGAAAAATATAAAAGTATTTCTTAAACATGAAGTTGTAAAAGTAAATCCAAAAGCTAAAACTATTGAAGTTAAAAACTTAGAACAAAACAAAATAATTAATGATAAATATGACAAGTTAGTAATTGCTGTAGGAACAAAAGCTAACCGAACCAATATATTAGGTACTGATAAAGCAAATATTCAAGTTTTAAACAAACTATCTGATGCAAGAAAACTTAAACCACTAATTGACAAAGCAAAATCAGTCGCAATAATTGGAGGCGGTTATATTGGTTTAGAGATAGCTGAAAATTTAGCCCATCTAGGGAAAAAAGTTGATATAATTGAAAGACTACCACAACTACTTCCTATTTATGATAAAGTGATTGCCAAAAAGGCTCAAACTGCTTTAGAGGCAATTGGAGTTAATATATATTTAGAAGAAAATCTTGAAGAATACCTTCAAAAAAATAATAAAACTATTATTAAAACCAATAAAAACAGCTTCGAAGAAGATTTAGTTATTGAAGCTATTGGTGTTAGACCAAACACCGAGTTTTTAAAAGACATTGGTTTAGATATGTTAAGTAACGGCGCAATAATTGTTAATGACAAAATGGAAACTTCACTTAAAGATATCTATGCTGGTGGCGATTGTGTTAGTTATCATCATTTATTAACTAATAAAAATGCATTTGTTCCACTTGGAACTCATGCAAATAAAGCTGGAAGAGTAATTGCAGAAAATATTGCTGGAAATAAAGAATCATTTTCGGGAATAGTTGGTTCAAACATTATCAAAGTTGATAAACTAGCTATTGCTAAAACCGGTTTAGGTTATCAAGAAGCCAAACGAGAAAATTTTAACTATGAATATGTAGATATAACAGCTAAGAACCAAGCCGGATATTATCCAGGCGCTAAAGAAATATTTATTAGAATAGTTTACGAACCAAAAACAGGTATTTTAAAAGGAGCGCAAATAGTTGGTGAAAAAGGTGTTTCAAGCAGAATTAATATTATGGCTCTAGCCATAACAAAAGGCTTAACCGCTAAAGAATTTTCCGGATTAGATCTTGCTTATGCACCACCATTTTCACCGGTTTGGGATCCATTACAAATAGCCACAAATCAAATAAAAGAATAAATAAAAAATCATTTAATAAACCCGAATAATTCTTCATATGATTATATGGTTTTATGGTTTAAATATAGCCTTTAAAGTGTTATAATCATCATGAATGAATATAATACAATCAAATGATTGCTATTAGGCTAGCAAAAAACCTGATTCAATCATAGATTGTTTTAGGTTTTTTTATTGGAAAGGAAATATATATGGCAATAAAATTTGTAGAAACTGCTTTAAGAGATGGTCACCAATCATTAATGGCCACAAGACTTACAACTAAAGAAATTTTAACAGTATTACCTGATTTAGATAAAGCAGGTTATTATGCTTTAGAAGTTTGGGGCGGTGCTACTTTTGATGCAAGTTTAAGATATTTAAATGAAGACCCTTGGGAACGTTTAAGAAAAATAAAAGCAAACACTAAAAAAACTAAACTACAAATGCTTTTTAGAGGCCAAAATATTTTAGGTTATAAACATTACCCTGATGATATAGTTGAAAAATTTGTCGAGAAATCGCTTGAAAATGGGATAGATATTATTAGAATTTTTGATGCCTTAAATGATTTAAGGAATTTAGAAACTTCGGCAAAAGCGATTAAAAAATATGGCGGACATTTACAAATAGCTTTATCCTATACAACTAGTCCAGTTCACTCAATTGACTACTATGTTGATTTAGCTAAAAAAGCTGAAAATATGGGCGCTGATTCATTATGTATAAAAGATATGTCAGGAATATTGTTACCTGATGTTGCTTATAACTTAGTAAAGGCTTTAAAAGAAAACATAAAAATCCCTATTAATTTCCATACCCATGCAACTAGTGGTTTAGCACCTATTACATATAAAAAAGCAATTGATGCTGGTGTAGATATAGTAGATACTGCTTTATCACCACTCTCAGGAGGAACCTCACAAGTAGCTACTGAAGCAATTGCAACTCTGTTTGAGAATTCTGCCAATCTTGATTTTAAATATCTAGAAAAAGCAAAAGAAATTCTAACAAAAATAAAAGATAAATATATTGATAATGGTATTTTAAACCCTAAAGCACTAACTCCTAACCCAAGAATCTTGCATTCACAAATTCCTGGTGGAATGATTTCTAATTTATTAAGTCAACTAAAAGAACAAAACTCGCTTGATAAATACGATGAAGTCCTTGAAGAAGTGCCTAAAGTAAGAAAAGATTTGGGATATCCTCCATTAGTAACACCTATTTCACAAATGGTAGGAACACAAGCTATAATGAATATTTTATCTAAAGAACGTTACAAACTCGTTCCTGATGAAATTAAAGCCTACCTTAAAGGTCATTACGGCAAAGCGCCAGGTGAAATTGACCCAGAGTTTAGAAAAAGTATTATCGGTGATGCTAAAGTATTAGAATCTAGACCCGCCGATAATCTAAAACCACAATTTGAAAATATTAAAAAACGTTTTTCTGATATTGCAAAAACTGATGAAGATGTTCTATCGCTTGCGCTATTTGAACCTATCGCTAAAAAATTCTTAGAAAATAGAAACGATGACGAAATTATTGAATTTAGTTTGCATACAGAAGGTGATAATAAATGATGGCCTTTACATTTGTTGATGGATTATTATTTTCAGTATTAAGTATATTTATTGTAATTACCTTAATAATATTAATAATTTTTCTGATATCACCTTTAAAAAAATTATCTGACAAGCAAAAACCCATAGATACACACAAAAAAATAACAGACTATGATATGATGGTAGCCGCTTTAATCGCTTCCATAGAATTTAGAAAAACCACAAATAAAGAACCGTTTTTAAAATCAATAAAGGAGCTTAACAATGAAGATTTATAAAGTTAAAGTAAATGGAAAAATATATGAAGTAGAACTTGAAGAAGTAACTGAAAATGATAAATCAATTACTAAAGAAAATGATAAACCAAAAGAATCTTCTGAATCATTAACTAATAATACAATTAATTCTCCAATGCAAGGAACGATTCAAAAGATTTTAGTTAAGTCTGGGAAAAAGGTTAAACAAGGCGATTCTTTAATGATTTTAGAAGCAATGAAATTAGAAAACGATATTATCGCTGATAAAGACTATTTAATAGAAAAAGTATTAGTTGAAGAAGGCGACAATGTCGATAGTGATCAACCCTTAATCAAGGTTAGCTAAAATGATTGATATCCTAGATCAATTATATAAATCCAGTGGAATAGACACCTTTTTATCAGCTGATGGTTGGAAATATTTGATAATGATATTTATATCATTAGTTTTAATATTTCTAGCAATTTTTAAAAAATTTGAACCATACTTATTAATCCCAATTGGTTTTTCTATGTTACTAGTAAATATACCAGGCACTAATCTCTTTATTAAAGAAACTGTAATTGAAAACGGCGAAGAGATTGCAAATTACTCAGGAATGTTTGGTTATTTATATCTAGGTGTAGCATATGGAATTTACCCTAGTCTGATATTTTTAGGCATTGGCGCAACAACTGATTTTGGTCCCTTACTCGCTAGACCAAAAAGTATGTTATTAGGCGCAGCCGCACAAATAGGCATTTTTATTACCTTTTTAGGAGCTCTAATCCTTGGTTTTTCTGGCAGTGAATCAGCTTCTATTGGTATTATCGGTGGGGCAGATGGTCCTACTGCAATCTTACTTTCAAGCCAATTAGCTCCTCATCTTTTCGGCGCAATTTCTATAGCAGCTTATTCATATATGGCTTTAGTGCCAATTATTCAACCACCACTAATCAATCTTTTTACAACAAAAAATGAACGAAAAATTGAAATGAAACAACTTAGAGATGTTTCTAAAAAAGAAAGAATTCTCTTTCCAATAATTGTAGCTGTTATTACCATTACTTTTATTCCATCTAGTGCTCCAATTATTGGTATGTTGATGTTAGGTAATTTAATTAAAGAATCTGGCGTTGTTCCAAATCTTACCAATGCGAGCGCTAAAACTATTCTTTATACAGTAACAATACTACTAGGTATTTCAATTGGCGCAACTACAAAAGCTACTAACTTTTTACAACCTGAAACTTTAATGATTATTGGATTAGGTTTATTCGCCTTTATAATTGCGACTATTTTTGGTATCTTTGGTGGTAAATTAATGAATCTTTTAAGCAAAGAAAAAATTAATCCTATTATTGGTGCCGCAGGAGTTTCTGCCGTTCCAATGGCTGCTAGAGTAGCTATGAAAGAAGGTAAAAAAGCTAATAGTAATAACTATCTATTGATGCATGCTATGGGTCCTAATGTTGCTGGAGTAATTGGCAGTGCAATTGCCGCAGGCTTACTTCTTTCTTACTTTGGTTAAATTATGGATATAATTAAATTTAAGTCTTTAGACTCAACCAATAAATATCTTAAAAAGAATTATAAAAAGCTAAACAACTATCAAGTAATATATACCAAAAACCAAACCCAAGGGATTGGCAGAAAAGATAATAATTGGTACGCTAACAAAGACAGTTTAACCTTCTCATTTATTATAAAAGATAACATTCAGCCAAGTTTAATATCTTTACTACCAATATATATGGCAACTATTATTCATAAAGTAATTTATAATTATAACAAAAAATGTTTAATTAAGTGGCCAAACGATCTTTATATCAATGATAAAAAGATTGCAGGATTATTAATTGAATCAATCTATCAAGACAAATTACAAGCAATAATTGTTGGTGTTGGAATCAACTTAAATAATCAACTTCTTCCAAATGAAATTAAAGATAAAGCAACTTCTTTAAAATTAGAAACAAATAAAACCTATCAACAATTAAAGATATTAGAAAAAATTCTTAAGTTATTCAAAGATAATATTAATGACTTTATCAATAACCCAAAAGAAATAATAAATTATTATAATAATTATCATTTATTAAACGAAAAAGTAATATCTTACTATGAAAAAAACAATAAAAAAATAGGAAAATGTTTAAAAATAGACAATAACGGAAAATTAATTGTCGAAAGTAATTCTAAAATAATTAGCTTAATTTCCGGAGAAGTTGAAAAAATTTCCACAAACTAAAAGGTGTTCTAACTATTAATAGAACACCTTTTTTATATGAAAACTATAATATTTAAAATAAACTCGATAAATTTCTATTTAAATAACATATCATTTGCTCAAAAACTTCTTCATAATCATCAATCAAAGGTTGTTTTACCAGACCCAGGTAACCCTTCAATAAATATTAATCTATGCATAATTTTCTCCTATTAATATAAAAAGAAATGACAGTTAAACTGCCATTAACTTTTATTTTTCAATCAATTCTAAATCTTCGCTTAACCAATTGGCCGAATTATCAATATCTCTCATGAAAACTTTATTTGCATCTTCAGGATCTTTGTTTTGATGGAATTTGAAAATAAAATGTTTATCAGTTTTACTAAAAATTTCAATTTTTCCGCGCGGATGAGACATTATATATCTAAACGCTTTAGAGATGCCATTAAGTTTCTTCTTAGCCTCTTCAATAATTTCTATTCCTTCGCTTAAAGATACTTGAAAATGTGTAACATATTTTACTGGTCGACATTGGAATACATAATATGGATGAATTCCTACTGATGTTAATTTATTTAGTAAAAGCGCTAAAGTATTAGGTTCATCATTAATGCCTTTAAGTAAAACTGCTTGATTTCTAATTGTACAACCTGCTTCTTTTAGAGCGTTTATTGCTAGTCTTGCTTCTTCAGTAATTTCTTTTGGATGATTAAACTGAGTAACAATAATTACTTCTTTTTGTTTATTATACTTTTCTAATATTTTCAATAATTCGTGATCTTTATAAACTCTTTCTGGTTTAACAACTAAACTTCTCGTACCAAAACGAATAAAATCTAAATGTTCAATTGCTGATAAATTTTTCAAGTAATTTTCAATCATCTTGTTACTCATAGTAAAAGCGTCTCCGCCAGTAACTAAAACATTATTGATTTGCTTATGTTTTTTAACATATTCTACTGTTTTTTCCATTCTTTTCATTATTTCTTCGCGAGAATAGCCAACCATTCGTTTTCTAAAACAATGGCGACAATACATAAAACATACATTGGTCGATAAAACTAAAGCTGTTGTTGAGTATTTATGTTGTAAACCAGGTAATTTAGTATTAGTTGATTCACCACTTGTATCATAATCACCAGACGTATCCAACTCCAATATATGAGGTACGGCCATTCTTTTAATCGGGTCAGTTTTATCGTCCCAATCAATTAAATTGTAATAATATTTAGGAATTCTCATAGGATGTCGATAGATTACTTCTTGAAGTTTTTCCTTTTCTTCATCGCTTAACTTATCATAATCATAAACATCTTCTATCTTTCTAATCTCATTTTTACTAATTTTTATATTATTTGTCATATTATTATCCTTTCTATTATTATCTTCTATTATAGTTTAACTAAATTTTTAAAAAATTTCAAATTTATAACTTGTAAATTAAAAGAAAGTTGCGCACAACTTACTTCTAAAAGGAGAAAAACTAATTAATTTTTAGTTTTTTTTGGCAATCTTTACAATAGCCATAAAATTCAATTTTATGACCAGTAATTAAAAAGTTTGAATCAGCTTGTATTTTTTCTTCATATTCAGATAAAGGACATTCATAAATTGTTTCAATCTTATTGCAATTCTTACATATCATAAAATGATGATGTTTTTTGCGATTATATTCATATAAAGATTTATTTTCTTTTTCTAATTCTATCCGATTAATTATATTGTTTTTTGTTAATTTATCTAACGTGCGATAGACAGTTGATAAATCTACTTTAGTATTTTCTTTTAATAATATACTATGGATATCATTAGCAGATAATAAATTATCAGCTTTTTCTAACAGGTCAATTATATTAACTCTATACTTGGTTTTTTTTAAACCTGCATCTACTATTCTTTTTATTATATTGGTCTTTTCCATCTAATCATTCCTTTATAAAAATCGGTTCTTTTTTGACTAGTTTTTTATTAATTAACCAAGTAATTATATATAATAAAATCGCAGTAAATACTATTATAGCTCCTGAAGAAAAGTTAGTATAATAAGATACAACTAAGCCTACAAAGATAAATACAAATGAAAAAACCATTGCATATATCATTCTAAGAAATAACTTTCCTGTTACAATTGCTGCGGCGGCTGCAGGAATACTCAAAAGTGCAATAACCAAAATGATTCCCACAACTCTAATTAAGATAACTACAGTTAATGCCAGCAATATTAACAATATATATTCCATTAGAGCGGTGTTCTTACGCATAATTTTAGTAAACTCTTGATCAAATAAATGCGCTTTCCAATCTTGATAAAAAACAAATACAGTTCCTACTACTAAAACCGTTAAAATTGTCATTAGAAGCAAATCAAATCTAGTAACTGATAAAATATTACCAAATAAGTAAGATGTAACTTCAGGAGGATAACCTGGCATTATCCCAATAAATAAAATACCTAAGGCCATACCTAATGACCAAAACATTGCGATAATAACATCTTTTATACCTGTTGTTTTATTTTTAATTACACCTATACCTAAAGCAGCTACAATCGAAAACATAAACGCTCCAAATATTGGTTCAAATCCCATTAAATATCCTAATCCAACACCACCATATGATGTATGGGCAATACCACCTGTCATCATAACTAATTTCTTTTCAACGATAATAACCCCAACTAAACCTCCAACAATTGATGCAAGTAGAGTTGCGAATAAAGCGTTTTGTAAAAACT
>JAGYOE010000037.1 GCA_018399755.1 Bacilli bacterium | reverse complement strand
AAAAGTCGTTTGTGTTTTATTAGCTCCTAAAGCAAAAGAGGCATAACGATAATCATCAGGAATTGTTTTTAAACTTTCTTCAGTAGATGAGATAATTACCGGTAAGATAATTACTGCTAGAGTTAAAGCTCCAGATATTAAATTTCCACCATTGGCTTTGGTTATTGAGGAGACGAAAGGGATAAATACAGCTGCGCCTAATAATCCAAAGATTATAGAAGGAACGCCTGTTAGAATCTCAATTAAACGTCTAATAATATTTATAAATCGATTATTTCTAGGAGCATACTCGTTCAAATAAATTGCTGTAAAGATTCCTAGTGGTAAGGCAAAGATTAATGTTAAACCAATTAAATAGAAGGTAGTAATTATTGATCCGCGTATTCCTTTGCCAGAAGTAGTGGTGATAATATCTTTAATTTCTGTATTATTATCTAATAGATTAATCGCAGTAAGTGCACCTCTAGAACTAAACATAATCTGATTATCGCCAAAGATTATTTTATCTAAAGCTTGACCATTGCTTAATGCAATGGTTTTATCTTCGTTTTTAGCTTGTAGATTTGCAAGCGGAGAATCTTTATCAACATAGGTTATTAAAATATATTTCTTGCCTTCTTTATCATGATTATCTTCTAAGGCAATACCCCAACGGGTTGAAAAATGTTCACTAGAGGATAGTCTAGCTGGTTTTTCAAATTCATTAGTTGTTACTTCGCCTTCATAATAACCATTATATACAGTAGAATAGTAATCGCTAGTCAATAAATCAATACTAAGTAATGAACTACCTCTTTGAAACACATAAGTGAAAACTGCAATTAAAACTACTAAGCCAAACAAAGAAATAAGTGTTATGATACTTCGATAAATATTTTCTACGATTTTACGCTTTTTCTTTTTGCTCATGAGAATCTTCCAATCTTGTTTTTAGCAATATTTAAGATAACATTAGTCACAATAATCAATAATATTAAAATAACGCCAACAGAAAACCGGATATCATAATCTAAACCCGTAGTTTCTTTTAGACCTAGAAGCATTGTAGAAGTTAATGTTCTTGCTGTAGCGAAAAGATCAAAGTTAGGTCCTGTACCAGCATTACCAGCTACCATACTAACAGCAGTTGCTTCACCTAAGGCTCGACCTATTCCTAAAATAATTCCTGCAAATATTCCTGATTTTGCACTAACTAAAGTAACTTTAAAATAAGTTTGTAATTTAGTTGCGCCTAAAGCTAAAGAGTTTTTTTCTAAGTTTTTATCTACAGACTCAATTGCTGTTATTGATAACAAAGTAATTGTTGGCATAATCATTATAGCTAATACCAAAATAGTTGATAAATTTGATATTCCACCAGCGCTTTGTGAATTGAATAATTCAGCGATATTTTTTACTAATTGAGTAATTATTCCTAAGCCAAACACCCCAAAAACAATAGAAGGTATAGCCGCTAAAAGTTCAATAACCGTTTTGAAGAAATTACTAATATGTTTAGGAGACATTTTTGCGATGAATAAAGCCGTTATAATAGAAATCGGCACTGAAATTAAAGCGGCTATAAAAACGATATATAACGTATTAATAACAATAAAAAATACACCGTAAATATTTGGCGAGATATACCAAGTATTACCAGTTAAAAACCTAATTAAGTTTACACTCAAATCGCCATAAATTGACGGTAAAAAAGGTGATATACCTCTTTTAGTAATAAAGAAGATAATCAATAAAACAAAAGAAGCAGATATGATTGTAAAAACTAACAATATATTTGCGGTTAATTTATCTATGATTTTATTTTTGAATTTTTTTTGTGAAATCATATATGCCCCTTCAAGTTAAACAGTAGACAAATGTCTACTATTTATTATGATATATATTTTTTAGTTTAATTCATCCCAAGTTGCTACTTCACCACGATATATTCTTCTTAAATCTAAAGCGGTAATATTATCAATTGTAGAGTTTATTTCACTAACCACTACTACAACTGCATCCCAACATAATCTTCCATATGTACCATCTGCTCCTGGTTCAGAATCCTTAAAATCTCTTGAAGCAAAACCAATATGAATTTTATTAGCGCCTTCACTTTCTTCACCTTGTGTTCTTTTAAAACCATCACCTGATCCAGTATGGTTATGTTCGAAAATGAAATCTCCACATTTTGAACTAAATTCTTGTGATAAAGCCTTTGCCACATTTTCAACTGAAGTAGAGCCACCAAATTGAATAGTAATATTTGAGTTATCTAATTCACAAACTGAATAATCATCTTTAATATCATCCCATAATTGATCATTATTACTAGTTTCCAAAATACCTGCTTCATTACTAATTGTTGCTTTACCATCGATTGTTCCCATATAAGCTATAAAAGCTTCAACGATTTGTCTTTCAGTATCCATATTTGTCCAATCATCTCTAATAATATAATTAAAAGGACGTTTAAGACCATAGGTGTTATTTAAAACATTTGCTTCACTAGGAACAACATCTTCAAAATTTAAACCTCTTAAACCAGATTCTTCTAATGATGATAAAGAAATATAACCAATCCCAAAATCATCACCAACAAGACTAGATATCATCGAACCATTTCCATCTACTTCAATATAACCATCGACTAAAGCTTCGTTATCGCTTACAGCGTCACCAAAGTCAATCCCTTTGAAGAAAGCCTCTCTAGTTCCAGAAGTAGTATCTCTGGTATAAACTTTTATATCTGATGATCTGTCAAACTCATCAGTGTTATTTCCGGTTGAATTACAACCTGTTAAAGCAATAATAAATACTAAACTTAATACTAAAATAATTTTTTTCATTTAATTTTCTCTCCTTTTTTGTTTAGATTCGTCTATAGCATATGCTATTTTTTAAAATTCAAATACCTTATTTAAGTAAAATAATGTAAAGATAATGTAAAAAATTATTTTGACTGTGCTATAATTTGTTTATAAGGGGAAAAAATGAATAAATTAGTCGAAAAATTAAATCAATTAAAAGAGAAAAGTGAAATATTAATCATTTTAGGTTCTGGTTTAAATGAATTTTTAAAAGCAACTGAAATTATTGACAGCTTAGCTTTAGAAAAAGTTTTAGATGTAAAAACTGACAAGTCAATTGGCCATGTTGGAATAATTTATCTAGTTAAGGTAAAAGATAAATATGTTTATATTCTTTCTGGCAGAAAACACTACTATGAAAACCCAAGCGATAAAACTATGCGCTCTATTATTCAAGCCTTTGCTTATCTTGGGATTAAAACTTTAATTGTTTCTAATGCAGCTGGAGGCATGAATGAATCCTTTAAACCTGGAGATATTATGATAATTGATGATCACATTAATATGTTAGGAAGAAATCCTTTAGTTGGTGATAATAATAATGATTTAGGACCAAGATTTGTTGATATGAGCGAGGCTTATGATAAAAATTATCGTAATTTAATAGATCAGATTTCAAAAGACCTTGCAATAGATATTAAACATGGCATCTATATGAGTTATCTAGGACCGAGTTATGAAACTCCAGCGGAAATCAAAGCTTTTAGAATGCTTGGTGGAGATGCAATAGGAATGTCAACTGTTCCTGAAGTTATCGTTGCTAGACATGCAAGTATTAAAGTATTAGGCATATCGATTATTACTAATATGGCTAGTGGTATTTCTAAAGAAAAATTATCACATGAAGATGTTTTAAAAACTTCACAAAAATCACTTAGTAGATTTTCAAGCTTATTAACGAGCTTTTTAAAACATATTTAGTAAATATAGATTCCTTAAATAAGAAGGAATCTATTTTTTTTAACAGTTTGTGAGAGATATCTGTAAATGATATAATAAAATAAATAAGGAGTTAATTTAATGCTTAAACTAAAAAATATTATTAGTTATATTAAAAAACATAAACTAATACTTATGTATTTATTGATTTCTAGTTTTATTTTATACGCTTTATTAACCGCTACGCTTAATACAGATAATATGATGAATTTAATCTTTTCTATCTTATTTATTGCCTTAGTTGTTTTTGGTTTTTTTATTGCTTATAAAAACGAAAAAAATAAAAGTCTAGCACAAATAAAATTATTAGAATGGGATAGTGTAGCTATAATAATCGGCGTTGTCTTAACCTTTTCTTTAGTGGAGTTTTTATCGATACCGGTTATTATAGCGTCTGCGGCTGTTGGATTAGCGGGACATTTTTTAATCAAAAATTATGAAGTTGCTATTTATTGTGGGTCTTTTGCTGGGATGATATCTCCTTTTATTTTTAATTATGGCGAAGTATTAATTTTGGCTTTTATAACAGCTATATATTTTATTTTTACAAAAAGAATATTAAAAGGATTTGGTGGAAAATTAGGCACAACAGCTTTTTTAGGTTCTATTACAACAGCTTTTATACTAAATAAAAGTTTTTTTACATTTGATATAGCCAGCAAATTCTATTGGCTATTTATTGTGTCTATAATCGGTGTTATCTCAACTTACTTAGTTCAACATAAATTAGATCAAACCGCAGTCATGGCCTCTGCGACTACTAGTATTGTTTTTGCAAGTATTTTATTTGTATTAGGTGGTAATGTGATATATTCAGCTGTTTTCTTTACAGCTAGTTTTATCGGTATGTCAAATAAAATAATAATTCCAAATATTTACGTAGCGTTTATTTCTGCGATTGTATTAGCTTTAGTTTTTTATCTATTTGAACCTTTCTTTAATGGTGCCGGAGGCAAAATGGGGATGATGGCTTTTACCTCTGTTGTTATTACTACAGGTATTGTTAAAATTAATCAATTGCTAGTGGAAAAGGATGAGTTATCATAAGCATATCATTTGGTTTTATATACCCTGTGGGGTATAATGATAGTTAAGAAAAGGGGGAGTTGTTATGAAATGTAACAAAGCCTTACAAAACCGAATGAAACGCGCAAAAGGACAAATGAATGGTGTTTTAACGATGATGGAAAACGAAACTGCTTGTATGGATATATTAACCCAGTTAAAAGCAATTCGCGCAAATATCGATAAAACAATAGGTATACTAACCACTGAAAACTTGATTCAAAGAATTGAAGAAAATCTTAACATCAAACTTGATGATATCGATGATGCTCTTGATTTAATTATTAAAGGCAAATAAGGAGATAGTATGTTTAATTTTAATGTAGAAAAAAAATCAAATTCAGATATTTTTGATCAAGTAAAAAAATGGGATTTATTAATTATTGGTGGCGGTCCAGCGGGATTAAATGCCGGTCTTTATGCTAAACGAAAAGGATTAGTTGTGGGTATTATTGCTAAAGAAATAGGTGGTCAATTACACAATACAACTACAGTTGATAACTATCTTGGTTTTAATATGATTGAAGGTAAGGATTTATCTAATACATTTTTAGATCATATAAACCAATTAGATGTACCAATTCTTTCAGGAACAAATGTAAAAGCAATTACTAATATCAAACCAGATTTTCAAATTGAAACTGAAAACGGAAAAAAATTAATTTCTAAAACAGTTTTAATGGCTACAGGTGGAATGCCTAGAAAACTTGGAATACCTGGAGAAGATAAGTTTGCAAATAAAGGCATAACTTATTGTGCAACTTGTGACGCTCCATTTTTTAAGGACAAAGAAGTAATAGTCGCAGGTGGTGGAAATAGTGCAGTAGAAGGTGTTTTAGATTTAGTTCCTTGGGCAAAAAAAATTACTTTAGTTCATCGTTCTCAGTTTAGAGCTGATGAAATCTTATTAAAGAAATTAGAAACAATTGATAAATTAACAATTCATTTACAAACACAAATCTTAGCCATATTAGGTGATGAATTAGTTACAGGCATCCAAGTATTAAACAAAAAAACCAATAAAAAACATATTATTAATACTGATGGATTATTAATAGAAATTGGGACTGTGCCAAACTCATATTTAATAAAAGATTTGGTAAAAACCAATCAAAAAGACGAAGTGATTGTTGATAATAATCAAATGACTTCATTACTAGGAATGTTTGCCTCTGGAGATATCACCGAACAACCATTTAAACAAATAATAATAGCTACTGCTGAAGGAGCTAAAGCTGCTTTAGCAGTTAACCAATATTTAAACCAAAACTATAAAGGAGAGTAAAAATGGCAAAATTATTAAACGAAGATGCTACAAAACAAATAAAAGAAGTATTACAAGGAATGGTAAATAAAGTAACTATGATTGTATTTACCAAAAAAGGTAAGTGCAATACATGTAAAGAAACAAAACAATTATTACAAGAGGTAAAACCATTAAATGATAAAATTAATGTATTAGAAAAAGATCTTGAAGATGATTTGGATGAGGCAAAAAAATATAACGTTACTTTAGCACCTACAATCATCATTTTAGATAAAGATGATAAATATCAAGGACTTAAATTTACTGGAATACCTGCTGGACATGAAATAAATTCGTTTTTAAGTGCAATTTTAACTATGTCAGGAAAAAATATTGAAATCGATGATAAAACAATAGAAAAAATAAAAAATATTGATAAAGCAGTTGATATAAAAGTATTTATTACTTTAAGCTGTCCTCATTGTCCTGGTGCAGTAGCAACTTCACATGCTCTAGCTTACTTAAATGATAATGTAGAAGCTACCATGATTGAAGCTCAGACATTTATGGATTTAGCTAGAGAATATAAAGTTTCAGGAGTCCCTAAAATTGTAATTAACGATAAATATGAAATCGTTGGCAATCAACCAATTGATGCATATTTAAAAGAAATAGAGAAATTATAATATTTATAGGTGTTAGTAAAAAAAATTACTAACACTTTTTATATTAAATATAACATTCACTAAGTTTTTTGATATAATAATAGTAAATAGTGGGGTAAATTATGAAACTATCTACATTTATATTTAATACAATCGCACCAATTTATGGTTTGTTTTTTAACTCACAAGTTAAAAATTATAAAAAAATAATCACTAAACAAAAAACTGATTTTAACCTATTAGCTTTTAATGAAATTTTAGATGTAGGTTGTGGGACAGGCGCTTTAATGACTGCTTTAACTGAATTAGGAATGGAAGTTACTGGTATTGAAATAGCTAAAAACATGTTAAAAGTTGCTAAAAAGAAAGTAAAAGCTAAAGAAATAAAATGTATTGAAGGCGATGTTTTAAATACTTTGCCCTTTAAAGACAAAGAGTTTCCTATAACTATTGCAGCTTTTGTAGCTCACGGTTTAAAACCAAAAGAACGCGAAGTAATGTATGAAGAAACGAAACGGGTTAGTAAAAAATATGTAATCTTTCATGACTATAATAAAAAAAGAAATATTCTAACTAATATTATTGAATTTTTAGAAAGAGGCGATTATTTTTACTTTATTAAACATGCAAAATCTGAAATGGAAAAACACTTTTCTCATGTAAGGGTATTAAACGTAGATAAGCGTGCTTGTTGGTATATTTGTAAAATTTAATAAAGAGTTTTATAATAAATTTACAGGAGATAATATGGAAGAAAAAAGTTTTGGTTATTTATTTAAAAATGCTAATATCTATTCACCTAATTTTTTGGGAGCAAATGATATATTAGTAATTAATGATAAAATAGTAAAAATTCAAAAAAGCATAAATGTAAATTATGACTTTATTAAAGTGATTGATATAAAGGGTAAGAATATTATTCCTGGAATTATTGATCAACATATTCATATAATTGGTGGTGGAGGCGAAGGTGGTTATGCTTCAAGCGTTCCTGAAGTAAAAATATCTGATTTAGTTAAATCAGGTATTACTACCTTAGTTGGGTTATTAGGAACTGATTCAGTGACTAAAGATATTAAGTCTTTAGTTGCTAAAACAAAAGCAATTAAACACTATGGCTTAAACGCATATTGTTTAACTGGCGCCTACGATTATCCAAGCCCTACCTTACTGAATTCAGTAAAAGAAGATATAGTTTTTATCGAAGAAATAATTGGTTGTAAACTAGCTTTA
>JAGYOE010000036.1 GCA_018399755.1 Bacilli bacterium | reverse complement strand
GTGGTTCTTTCATTGATTTATGGTCTTCCCATTCTCCATCACTATTTGGCCAATAATGAGTTTTACTGCCACCATTTTCATCAACTCTCATTAATCCATCGCGATGATAACTATTTGTTTTTGCTTTTGGTGCATTAACTGGAATTAAATTATGATTAACTCCTAGACGATATCTTTGAGCATCACCATAAGAGAATAAGCGTCCTTGTAACATTTTATCTGGAGAAAAGCCAATTCCAGGAATAATATTAGCAGGATTAAAAGCTGCTTGTTCAACGTCTCTAAAGTAATTTTCTGGATTTTTATTAAGTTCAAAGTAACCGACTTCTATTAAAGGGAAGTCACCTTTATACCAAACCTTGGTTAAATCAAAAGGATTATAAGGAAGTTTTTCTGCTTGTTCTTCGGTCATTACTTGAATAAACATAGTCCAACGAGGATAATCTTTGTTTTCAATAGCGTTGAGTAAATCATTTTGATGGCTTTCACGATCCTTACCAATTAATTTTTCAGCTTCTTGGTCAGTATAGTTTTCAATGCCTTGGTTTGTTTTTAAATGGAATTTAACCCAAATACGTTCATTCTTATCATTTATCATACTGTAGGTATGTGAACCATAACCGTTCATGTGGCGATAAGATTTTGAAATGCCACGATCACTCATAGTAATTGTAACTTGATGTAGTGATTCAGGTAGTAACGTCCAAAAGTCCCAATTGTTTTTTGCACTTCTTTGGTTAGTTTTAGGGTCTCGTTTAACTGCACGATTTAAATCAGGGAAACGCATTGGATCACGAATAAAGAAAACCGGAGTGTTATTTCCAACAAGATCCCAGTTGCCATCTTCAGTATAAAATTTCATTGCAAATCCACGAATGTCTCTTTCAGCATCCGCAGCTCCTCTTTCTCCAGCAACAGTAGAAAACCTAACAAACATTTCTGTTTCTTTGCCAATTTCAGAAAATATTTTAGCTTTAGTATATTTTGTAATATCATGTGTGACGGTAAAAGTTCCAAATGCACCTGAACCTTTAGCGTGCATTCTTCTTTCGGGAATTACTTCTCGATCAAAATGTGCAAGTTTTTCTAAGTACCATACATCTTGTAATAACATTGGTCCTCTTTTGCCAGCAGTCATTGAATTCTCGTTATCATAAACAGGGGAACCAACATAATTTTTTAATTTTTTATCGTCTTTTTTTGACATTTTACTCTCCTTTTATCTTTTTTAAGGTTTTTAACCTCATCTTCATTATAGATTTTAATTTTGTAAGAGTAAATAGAATTAGTCAAAATAATAAAGAAAAAGTTTATTTGATAAATGTTGATAATTTAAATATAATATAATAAAAGAGTAAATAAGGAGAGAGTGATTCTATGTTTAGAAAAATGCGAAGAATTGATAAACAATTATCAACTACTGAAACTTTAAAACTATTAAGAAATGGACAAGAAGGTATTTTAGGCACTCTTAGTGATAACGGCTATCCATATACAGTAGTAGTTAATTATGTTTATTATAAAGATAAGATATATTTTCACAGTGCTAAATCAGGACATAAAATTGATAATATAAATAACTATGATAAAGTATCTTTTTCTGTATATGATAATGTTGAAGTTATTGGAGAAGAGTTAAATACAAAATATCAAAGTTTAACTTTATTTGGGAAGGCTAAAATAATCGATGCTAGTTATGATATATTAATGCAATTAATAAAAAAATATACAAATATAAAAGATAAAAAAGCTCAAGAGATGATATCAAAAGAAATTAATGATACTTTGCTTGTGGAAATTAGTATAGATTATATAATGGGTAAAGCAGGGAAATAAATAACCATTTGCCAATAATTTTTAAGAGATGCATTGCAAAATCGATTAAATAGTAATATTATGTTATTAACGGATACAACAAAAATTTACTGAAAGGATGAAAATATAATGTCATTTATCGAAAAAATTAAGGACTTTTCAAAATCAATTTTTAAAAAGAAAGATGTTAACAAGGATGAACTAAATTTTATCTCTATTGAATCAATGGAAGTTAAGTATGAAAATGAAGATTACATGGGAGCTGCAAAAGATTTAAAACTATTACTTGAAAGATATGGAAGGCGCAAACGAAAAAATCACCGCTATAAAGGAAGAGAATTCATTTACTTTATCCTCAGCAATAAACATAAAGATTTAAAAAACATAGGCTATATGCATTGGGATAATTTAGATAAATTTTTTAAATTAAATCAAAATAAAGTATATCCGTATCATAAAAAAAATCTAAGAAAAGCAATAGATTTCTTTGAAAAAGAAATCAAAAGTTTAAAAGAAATTAAAATCGAAACTAAATAAATTTTAAACAATAAATCTTCCATACATCAGAAGATTTATTGTTTATATTTTTATATAATAGGGGGGGAAAATGAAGAAAAGTTTTTTATTATTGCAAGTGATTATTGTTTTATTTGTTTTAATTGGTTGTGGGGAAGAAGAATTTACCAGAGAGGATTTAGAACTATATAATTCTGAAAGAATATTTGAACCAGATGATAGTGAAGAATATTTTACAGAACATACATTGATGAGTGGAAATTATTTTGTTGTAAAAAACTACGCAAAAGAATTTATTATCTATAATGTAGATAATCCAGATTATAAAAGAGTTATTGGTAGCGACAATCCAGGGGAATCGAGACTTGAAAAAGCTAATGTATATGGTGATTACTTAGTTATTTCTACGGATTGGAATTCGGTTAATAATTATATCTATGTTTATAAATTTAGCGATGAATCTTATGAGAGAGTTATTGAACCAACTTTAGCAGAGTCTCAAAATTACTTTGGTGGGAATGTAATAACAACTGATAGTTATTTTATTGTTCATACACGATTAGCTTTTGGACAAGGAATTGATTATTCTATTGATGGAACTTTGCATATATATGCTTATGATGATTTAGATTACGAGCGAATTATTATAGGCCAAGGATTAGGCGGCGGTAGAGCGAGTGATGTTAAAACTTCAGGCGATTATATCGTTTTTTCAAATTCATATCTTCCTAAAACCAGTATTTATAAATTTAGCGATGAAGAATATGAGCGGTTTATATCAGATGTTGATGATGATTTTAGATTAGCTGAAAACTTTGAAATTCAAGGTGATTTTTTAATCCATGAAACTAAAAGGATTTTATCTTTTCCTGAAGATGATGCAAAAACAGTTGATGATGCTATTTGTGTTTTAAAATTGTCAGATCCTAATTATAAAAGAGTTATTTATGAGTCAATTGAGCAAGATGAACAAAGTGATTTTGAATCAATTGGCCAACTAATAGTTGCTCAAGATAATTGGTTTATATTTGCGGATAATTTTAATAATAAAGTTTATGTTTACAAATTGGATGATTCGGATTATAGACGTATTATTGAAGTAGAAAATACAGTAAATGAAGTTTTTATTAACAATGATTATTTTATGATTAAATATAAGTCTTTAGACGCACAAGCTTATAAATTTTACGTCTTAAAATTAAATGATTCAACTTATAGAAGAACAATATCATACAATCAAAACACCAATGATGATTCAGATATTTTCTTTGGAAAAACCTTGACTTTATATGAAGATTATCTATTTGTCGGTGCACCCGGTTTTATGCCAAAAGATAGAGGTTTTATAAACGTATATAAATTTTCTGATTCAGATTATAAAATGCGAATTGATTCTTTAGAAGTTAATAGACGATTTGGCGGAAATATTATAGTTAATGAAGAAAATATCCTAGTTGGCCCATATTTATCTGGCCCTATAGAAACAAATATATATATTTATTCTATGGATGAACTATCTTAAATTTATAATAATATATTAATATTAACTGACCTTTTAATATGATCTCATATTAGGAGGTTTTTTTTGGATTTTATAAGATTTTTATTATAGAATTTTATTATATATTTATGACTTATAGTAAGTTACTGATATTAATAAAGATTAAGTAAATTGTCAAAAGCCCTAAAATATGCTATAATCTATCATAATAACACTAGAAATAAATTAAATAGTCGATAAAGAAAAGGTGTTTATATGAGTGATATAAAATTTATTAATGATAAAGATTTTAAGTACAGCGCAGATATAAAGAAGGGTTTACAATCTTATAATCAATCACAAGCTGGTTATAGAGAAAAGGATTATCAACATTTTTATGTGTTTGATGATAAGGAATTAGTTGGGGCGTGTCACACAAAAATGGCTTCTGATTGGTGTCATATAAAAAGAATATATTATCAAGACTTAGATGTATTAAAAGCATTGATGAATGATATTAATAACTATTATAGACATAAAGTAGAAGGCATTCGCGTTCAGACAGTTTTGCCTAAACGCGTAGAAGATTATAAAGCAATGGGGTTTATTGAAAAAGGCCGTTTAGAAGATATGCCAAGTGGAGGAGAAAATGTATTTCTTTTAACCACCGATTTTGACCAACACGAAATTAATAATGATTACGATAGTAAGTTTTCTAATGTACCAATAAAATCTTATGATAAGATTTTAAAAATAGAAAATAAAAAAATCAGAGAAAAGTTAAATTTTTCAGCTGAAGTTGTTGATATTCAATATGTAGTACTTGATGATGACAAATTTGTTGGTGGTATTTATGGCAATTTTAAATATGATTATCTTTTTATAAATATTCTATTTGTTGATAAGGAATATAGGGGGCAAAGTATAGCTTCTAAACTAATGGATATTATTGAATCAGAAGCAGTAAAAAAAGGAGTTACTAATATTTATTTAACTACTTTTGAGTTTCAAGCTTTAGATTTTTATAAAAAAAGAGGTTATAAACTAGTTATGGATATTTATGATTATCCAATTGGTTTTAAAGAATTTACTGTTTATAAAGATATGTCTTTAGAAGATGATTAATATTAAAAAGAATACTAAATATTTATAAAGGAATTTAGTATAGTAAATTACTATTTAATTACATATTTCATTGCGATATATCAAATTAAAATAATTATAGAAGACAAAGATAAATTTGTCTTCTTTTCTTTCAGCAATTCATTGACTAACTAACATATAATATGATAGAATTTACTTGGTTTAAAAAGCCAATTTTTTTATTTTAAGGTGGCGTAAAAATGGATTATGATGTGATTGTTGTAGGTGCAGGACCAGCTGGGATTTTCTTTGCTTATGAAATGATGCTTAAATCTAAAAACACAAAAGTATTAATCATTGATAGAGGTGAAGACATTTATAATCGAAGATGTCCAATTCTAGAGGGTAAATTAGATAAATGCCCACAAGATCCTAAAGGAGTGTCAGGTTGTTATCCGGCTTGTTCAATTACTTCTGGATTTGGTGGTGCAGGAGCATATTCTGATGGTAAATTTAATATCACTGCTGAATTTGGTGGCTGGATGACAGACTACTTATCAAAAGATGATGTCTATGATTTAATTCGTTATGTGGATGAGATTAATATTAAACACGGGGCTCCAGATACACTTACAGATCCAACTACTAGAGCAGTTAAAATAATTGAAAAAAAAGGTTTAGCAGTTGGGCTAAAACTTTTAAGAGCTCAAGTTAGACATTTAGGAACTGAGGTTAATTTAAATATCTTAAAATCTATTTATGACACAATGAAAGATAAAGTTGATATGATGTTTAAAACTGAAGTGATTGATTTTGTTAAGGATGATTCAGGAATTAAAGGTGTTGAATTATCAGATGGCAAAAAAATATATGCTCCATATGTATTTATTGGCGCTGGTAGACAAGGATCAAAATGGTTGATAAATACACTAAAAAAACATCACGTTACATTATATAATAATCATGTTGATATTGGTGTAAGAATTGAAACAAATGATGTTATTATGGAAGAAATCAATGAACATTTATATGAAGGTAAGTTTATCTATAATACTTCATTAAGTACTCAAGTTAGAACGTTTTGTTCAAATCCAAGTGGTCATGTTGTTATAGAAAACCATAATGGAACTATGCTTGCGAATGGTCATTCTTTTTACGATCCAGATTTGGGAACTGAAAATACTAATTTTGCACTTTTAGTTTCTCATGATTTTAAAGAACCTTTTAATCAACCTAATCACTATGCTTATCAAATTGGTGGATTAGCAAATGTATTAACCAGCGGGTCAATAATTGTACAGAAGTACGGTGATTTAATTAAAGGCAGAAGAACGACTTTAAAAAGACTTAATGATAATTTTGTTAAACCATCATTACCTGAAGCTATCCCTGGTGATTTGGGTTTAGTTTTACCATATAAAACTATGAAATCAATTATTGAAATGATAGAAGCTTTGGATCATGTAACTCCTGGAATCGCTAATGAACATACCTTATTATATGGAGTAGAAACAAAGTTTTATTCAGCTAGACCAAAGGTAACTAGATATTTTGAAACTATTATTCCGGGTTTATTTGTTGGCGGAGATGGTGCTGGCATTACAAGAGGATTAGCACAAGCTGGCGCTAATGGAGTTTGGGTCGCAAGAAGAATTGCTGATTTGATTGAGGCGAAAAAATGAAACGGTTTGTGATAGTAGGTACCCAGTGGGGAGATGAAGGTAAAGGAAAAATTACTGATTTTTTAGCTCAAAAAGCAGATGTAGTAGTACGCTTTCAGGGCGGAAATAACGCAGGTCATACAGTAGTTTTCAATAATAAAAAACATAGTTTACATTTATTGCCGAGCGGAATATTAAATCCCAATATTATGAATGTTTTAGCTAATGGTATGGTTATTAACCCAAAAGCTTTAATAGAAGAATTAGAAAAAGTAAAAAATTTTAAGCTAATGATTAGTGATAGAGCACATGTTGTTTTGCCTTATCATTTAGAATTGGATAAAGCAGGGGAAAACTCTAAAGGTGGCAAAAAAATAGGAACAACTCATAAAGGGATTGGGCCAACTTATACTGATAAAGCAAGTAGAATTGGTATGAGAATGTCAACTTTTATCTCAAAAAGTTTAATGCCAAAAGCTTTATTAGATTTAATAAATAAAAAGAATCAGGAATTAAAAGAATTTAAAGTTAAACCATTATCTTACAAAAAGATTTTAAAGGAATATCAAAACTATGCAAACATAATTAGACAATATGTTAAAGATACATCTATATATTTAAATCAAGCAATTGAAGATGATTTAATCATATTATTTGAAGGGGCACAAGGGGTAATGTTATGTTTAGATCATGGAACTTACCCTTATGTAACTTCAAGTTCACCAAGTGCAGCTTCTGTTCCGCTTAATACGGGAATTGCGCCATGGTTAGTTGATGGGGCTATTGGTGTTACAAAAGCTTACACAACTAGAGTTGGTGAAGGACCAATGCCAAGTGAAATTAAAGGTGAACTAGCAGATAGAATTAGAAAAGTTGGTAATGAATTTGGCACGACAACTGGTAGGCCTAGGAGAATAGGTTGGTTAGATACAGTTATTTTAAAACATACCAAAAGAGTGTCTGGGTTAACTTATTTAGCTGTAACTTTATTAGATGTTTTAACGGGAATTGAGAGAATAAAAATTGTAACCGGGTATAAACTTAATGGTAAAATTATCGATTCGATTCCAGCTGAAATTGAAGATTTAAAAAAATGTATACCAATCACTATTGAAACGCCTGGTTGGCAAGAAGATATTACTAAAGTTTCATCTTATAAAGAATTGCCAGAACAAGCAAAGACTTATCTTAAATTAATAGAATCTATTGTTGGTGTTCCTATTTCTATGTTTAGTGTAGGACCAGATAGAAATCAAACTATAGTTATAAAGAATATGGTTGGGGAGGCATAATAATGATTCAACGATATCAAAGAAAAGCTATGAAGGATTTATGGAGCGAAGCTTATAAATATGAGTGTTTTTTGCAAGTTGAATTAGCAAATTGTTATGCTTGGATGAAAGATGGCTTATTTGCTAAAAAGTCTTTTGAAAAACTAACTATGGCAAAGGTAAATAAAAAAAGAGTTTTAGAAATTGAAAAAGAAACTAAACACGATATTGTTGCTTTTGTTAAAGCTGTTTCTGAAACTTTAGGTGAAGAGAAAAAATGGCTTCATTATGGATTAACATCGACAGATATAGTCGATAGTGCTTATTCGCTTAGATTAAAAAAAGCTAATCAGATAATAATGACTGAAATCGATGAATTTATGGAAGTCTTAAAGACAAATGCATATCTATATAAAGAAACTCCGATTATGGGCCGTACTCATGGTATGCATGCAGAAATAACATCTTTTGGGATGAAATTTGCTTTATGGTATGAAGATTTTAAACGATTAAAAGCTAAATTTGTTATTGCAGCTCAAGAAATAGAAGTTATTAAACTTTCAGGAGCAGTTGGAACATATAGCACTTCTTCTCCAAAAATTCAATCAGAAGCTGCTAAATATCTTAATTTAAATGAATCAACTATTACAACTCAAACCCTTCAAAGAGATCGTCACGCATATTATCTATCGGTAATTGCTTTAATTGGTGCTGAACTTGAAAAAATAGCAACAGAAATTAGACATCTGTCAAGAACTGAAATAAAAGAAGTTTCTGAACCTTTCAAAGATAAGCAAAAAGGTTCATCAGCAATGCCACACAAAAAAAATCCGATTGTATCGGAAAATATTTGTGGATTAGCAAGAATTTTAAGAGGATATTTACATCCTGCTTATGATAATATTGCCTTATGGCACGAAAGAGATATCTCTCATTCTTCAACAGAAAGAATTATGTTGCCAGATGCCACATCTTTAATCGATTTTATGCTTCATCGCTATACAAATACACTTAAAGATTTAGTTGTTTATGATAAACAGATGATTAATAATATAAATCTATCTAAAGGACTTTATGCAACTCAAAAAGTTATGAATGCCATTGTTGATAAAGGTTATGATCGTT
>JAGYOE010000035.1 GCA_018399755.1 Bacilli bacterium | reverse complement strand
ATTAATGATATCTGGTTTTTTATATTCTTTAGTTTCTACATTAGTTTTTGTTCTTTTTCTTGCCTTGGTTAAATTTGGTTTATGTAGTTTATTCATTAGTAATTCTCCTCATAAATATTGATTCTTTCTATGGTTTTATTATCTAAATCAAGCATAGTTGCGTTAAATTGTAAATTAGATTTTTCTTCAGGTTTAATCCTTTCAGGTACACCTGAGATAAACTTTCTTATACCTTGACGGATTTCTCCACCAATTATACTATTTTTAGCACCAGTCATACCTACATCACTTTGATAAAGAGTTCCTTTTGGTAAAACCATATTATCAGCTGTTGGAACATGGGTATGTGTGCCAATAATCGCATCTACTCTTCCGTCTAAATAATGAGCTAATGCGTATTTTTCTGAGGTAGCTTCTGCATGAAAATCAACAATTATATAATCAGCCTTTACTTTTTTTAAAATTTCATCTGCTTTAGTAAAGGGATTATCAATTGGATCACGCATAAATATTCTACCTAATAAATTTATCACAACAATTTTTTTATCGTTAAAATTATATTCTACCCATTCTTTTCCCGTAGTTCCTTCACCATAGTTTGCTGGGCGACAAACATAATCTAAATCAAGCACTTCTTTTGCATCTCTTCTTGAGAAGGCATGATTTCCCAAAGTAAAAACATTAACTCCTTGTAAGAGATAATCTTTATATATTTTTTTACTAAGGCCATTTCCTTGTTCAATATTTTCACCATTTACGATAATAAACTGTGGTTTATAATCGTTTTTTACTTGTAAAAAATATTTATCAAAGGCTTTTTGCCCCAACTTCATGTATACATCGCCAATAAATAATACTCTCATGTTTCCTCCAAAAATATAGCCTTCCAAAAGGAAGGCTAAGTTAATTATTTTGCAATATTTTCTGCGCGGGTTTCTCTAATAACAGTCACTTTAATCGTGCCTGGATAGCTTAGCTTACTTTCGATCTCGTTTTTAATTTCTTTTGCGACTACATGGGCTTTGTCATCATCAACTTCATTAGGTTTCACAATGACTCTTACCTCGCGTCCTGCTTGAATAGCAAATGCTTGTTCAACACCTTTAACGTTAGAAGAAATTTCTTCTAATTGGGTTAGACGATTAATGTAGTTTTCTAAAGACTCCGATCTAGCTCCAGGTCTAGCAGCTGATAGTGCATCTGCGGCAGCTACTAAAACTCCGATAATTGTTTCTGCTTCATGGTCACCATGATGAGATGCAATAGCATCTAATACGGCTTTATCTTCATTGTATTTTCTAGCAATCGAAAGACCAATTTCAACATGTGATCCTTCCATTTCGTGATCTACTGCTTTACCAATATCATGTAATAATCCTGCTCGTTTAGCCAGTGATTCATTTTCGCCTAATTCAACAGCCATCTTACCTGCAAGGAATGATGTTTCCATTGAATGTTTGAGTGCGTTTTGGCCATATGAACTTCTAAAATGTAATCGTCCAATTAGTTTAGTTAAATCCGGATGTACTCTACCGATTCCACTTTCAAATACTGCTTCATCACCTTTATCGCGAATAAATTGATCTACTTCAACTCTAGTCTTTTCAACAATTTCTTCAATTCTAGCTGGATGAATTCTTCCATCAGCTATTAAAGCTTCTAGTGCATTTTTAGCGATTTCACGGCGGATAGGATCAAAGCCACTTAATACGACAGCTTCCGGTGTATCATCGATAATTAAATCAACACCAGTCATTGCTTCAAGGGTTCTAATGTTTCTTCCTTCTCGACCGATTATTCTACCTTTCATTTCATCATTTGGTAAGTTAACTACTGAAACAGTTACTTCAGCTGTTACATCTTGTGCAAGTTTTTGAATTGCGTTAGTGATAATTTCTCGTGCGCGTTTTTGTGCTTCGTTTTTAGCTTTTTGTTCTTCATCTCTGATAAATAAATCAATTTCTTTAGCCATATCGTCTTTAACACGATCTAAGATGATTGATTTTGCATCTTGATTAGATAAATTGGCTATTTCGTACAGTTTGTCGTTTTGTTCTTTAATTATTTTTTCCAATTCTTGGTTCTTTTCTTCAATAGCGGTTTTTTTAGATTCTAAATTTTCTTCTTTACGATCTAGATTAAACTCTCTTTTATCGAGATTAGCCGCTCTACGTTCGGCTAGTTCTTCTCTTTGATGAGCCTTATTTTCAAGAACAGCGACAGTTTCTCGCTTTTCTTTTAATAGTTTATCGTTTTCTAAATTTAGATTGTGAATTTCTTGTTTCGCTTCTAATAATTTTTCTTTTTTAATTCGTTCCGCTTGTAAAGTTGCTTGGTCAATTATACTTTGAGATTCATTTCTAGCGGTTTGAAACCCTTTTTCTACAACCGCTACTCTAATAATAAATCCTATAAGTCCACCAACTAGTAAACCTAAGAAACTGGAAATAATAATAATAAATAAATCTGGCATATTATTATCTCCTTTTCATGATTCAATTTTATCTATTTCAAATAATTTATAAACAATTTTATTTACTTTTATATTATATATTATATTCTCTTTATAGTCAAAAGGTTTCACTGAAACTGTTAAATTAGCCAATAAAAAAAGTGCCAATGGCACTTTAGATATTATTTTAAAGATTTTTGTTGTTCTTCTTCAAATAAATCTTTAATTTTTTTATAGATTTCTTGATAAATATCAGGATTTTCTTCTAGATAAGCTTTAGAGTTTTCTCTACCTTGTCCTAGTTTTTCTCCCTTATATGAATACCAAGCTCCGCTTTTTTCTATTATTTCCATCTCAGCACCTAAGTCGATAATTTCTCCGGTTTTTGATATTCCTCTACCAAAGATAATATCTACTTCAGTTGTTTTAAATGGAGAAGCAACCTTGTTTTTAACAATTTTAACCTTAGCTTTATTTCCAATAGCATCGGTTCCTTCTTTAATTTGTTGGCCTCTTCTTATTTCCATTCTAATTGAAGAATAGAATTTTAAAGCTCTTCCTCCTGGAGTTACTTCTGGATTACCAAACATGATTCCAACTTTTTCTCTTATTTGATTTATAAATAAAGCAATACATTTGCTCTTAGATAAAGCACCAGATAATTTACGCATTGCTTGGGACATAAGTCTTGCTTGTAAACCAACGTGAGAATCACCCATCTCTCCACGAATCTCAGCTTCAGGTACTAAAGCAGCTACTGAGTCAATCACAACCATATCAACAGCATTTGAACGAATTAAAGCTTCAGCTATTTCTAAAGCTTGTTCACCTGTATCAGGTTGAGATAAAATTAAATCATCGATATTTACTCCTAACCGTTTTGCATATTGTGCATCTAAAGCATGTTCAGCATCAATAAATGCCGCATATCCTCCAGCTTTTTGGGTTTCCGCAATTGCATGAAGTGCAAAAGTTGTTTTACCACTAGATTCAGGACCATAAATTTCAATGATTCTTCCGCGTGGATAACCAAAAACTCCTAAAGTTCTATCCACAGCTAAAGATCCACTTGAAATTGTTTTAACATCTAATATTTCATTTTCGCCAAGAATCATTACTGAACCTTTGCCATATTCTTTTTCAATATTTTTTAATGCAGCATCCAAATTCTTTTTTCTTTGTTTATCTTCCATAATTCCTCCTAGACTAATTAAATACTACTTTAACCAGCTTGTTTTTCTTTAAATTGTTTTTGTAATAATTTTTTTATTTTTTATAAAGTAATCAATACCAGATAATACTGTGAAAAATACTGATATTCCTACTAAAATAATCCCAATAATATTTACTACTTCAGTGTTAATTGGCATAATAAAGAAATAATAAATTATTGTTGTCATTGTAAGGAAAGTCTTGTATTTGCCGAGATTACTTGCGGCTAATACTTTTCCTTCTCCTAGAACAACTAAACGAATTGATGTAACTAATAACTCTCTAATAACAATAATTAATACTATCCAAAAAGGCATCCAAAAGTTTAAACCAAAACCTTGATGAGCAAAAATATCACTTAAGACAAATAACGCTGTTATAACTAAAAATTTATCAGCTAAGGGATCAATAAATTTACCAAAGGTTGTTACTAGATTGTTTTTTCTTGCTATATAGCCATCAAAAAAATCTGTAAGTGCTGCTAGTAAAAAGATAATTCCCAAAAGATAAATGTAAAAATCGCCGATATATGCTCTTAAAAAATAAATAACAATAAATATCGGAATCAAAAAAATTCTAACCATGGTTATTTTATTTGGCAAATTCATTATTCATCCTCTTCTTTTAATTTAACATTATGGTAAACATCTTGAATATCTTCAGTATCCTCTGCTAAAGCTAAAAACCGCTTAAAACTATTTAAATCTTCATCATTAAGTTCAATCGTATTATTAGCTAACCAGATAACTTCATCTTTAAAAAACTCTAATTCTTTACCAGTTGATTTTAAGGCTTCTTTAATCTCATCTAAGTCTGATTGAGCGCCAATAATAGTTACAATATCATCATCAGCCATTATATCTTGTAAATCAACTTCAGCCATTAATAAAGCTTCTAAAGCTTCATCTTCACTTAACCCACTAAATTGCAAATAAGCAACGTGTTCATACATATAAGTTACTGTGCCTTTTTTACCAAGATTGCCACCAACCTTAGTAAAACAATTTCTAACTTCACTAACTGTACGGTTAACATTATCAGTTATACATTCAACAATCATCGTAGACCCACCTGGTCCAAAACCTTCATATCTTACTGGAAAATAATCTTCTCCACCAACAGATTGTGACTTTTCAATATTCTTTTCAATCACATGTGCAGGTACTTGATTTTGTTTTGCTCTTTCCACTAAGCGTTTTAATTCTAAATTAGATTCTAAATCAGGGCCGCCTTCTTTAGCCGCCATATAAATTTCTTTTCCAAATTTAGAATATACTTTAGATTTTTGTTTACTGGTTTTTTCCATTGCGGCTTTTCTTACTTCATGCGCTCTTCCCATAATATCACCTTTTTAATTTAGTTTGCGTTTTTGATAATTCAACGCGTTTTTCTTTATATAATCTTCCTAATGCTCGTTTAAATGCGGATTTAGACATATGAAATACTTGGGAAATAATTTCCGGATCAGATTTATCAGTAAATTTCATTATCCCATCATTTTTCTTAAGATAATCTAAAATAATTTCACTATCCTTATCTAACATAATTTCTTTTTGTTCTATTAGTTTTCCCGAATAATTTCCAGTATCATTAAAGTTTATTATATCTACAGTTAATTTCTCTCCTATTCGTATTCTTCTTCGATAATTATTTCGATGAATAAATACTTCATGGCCTTTATCGCTAAAACCAACAATTCCTTCATCTAAATGATACATTATTGTCACAACCATTTCTTCAATATCTGAAGAATGTTCAGGATTAAAATAATCAGACAATTCATTTCTTGAAGGGATTTGGGCAAACAATCTCGCTTTACTTACTTTCATAGTCACAAATAATTCATCATCTAATTGTGGCCATAAATCTTTTGAAGCTGGCAAATCATCTTTAGATAATAATAAATCCTTAACTAAACCATAGTCTAAAAATACTCCATAATCATTGTTAATCCCAACAACTTTTAGCTTAGCCATTTCCCCAACCATAAGTTTGGGTGTTTTTGTCGATGCGGTAAGTCTACCTTCATTGTCTTTATAAATAAAAACATCGATTTCTTCATAATCCTCGTAAGCTTTTTCAGCTTCTTTTTTATGTAAAAACACTTCTTCTAACCCATCGGTTAAAAGATAAGCGATATCAGTTTCTCGCAAAACTCTTAAGCGATTTATTTTTCCTAATTCCATTAATATTTTACCTCAATTTCTCTCTTGAAAACACTTTTCTATTATACCAAAAAAGCCCCGATAAGTCCAAAACAAAAGCTAGATTTAATCTTTCCGGGTTTTTTCTTCATTTGTGACTAAATCAATTGAATTTTCTTTAAAAATATTTATATAATCTCTTAATGATTTATTGGTTGGTTTCCAACCTTTTTCAAATCCTGGTAAAATATAATCTTTAAATAATTTAAGCAATGGTTTATCTTCATAAGCAGTTATAGTAAAAACAAGTTTGTATTTCTTATTGATAATAATTAATTGATTATGTAAACCAGCTGCGCGGTAATCGCCAAACTCATTTAACCAAAATTGATAACCATAGCCATAACAATCATACCAATTTTCTTCGTTTGCAGTGTCTACTTGTTTAGTTGTAGCTTTATTTAAATAAGCCTTTGAGATAATTTGTTCGCCTTCCCACATACCATCATTTAATAATAATATTCCAAATCTTGCCATATCAGTTGCGCTTAATCTTAAACCAGTACACCCTAATGAATAACCTGCAAATTCAGGCCAATAAATATCTTTTAAACCAATTTTTTCATAAACTTCAGTTTTTAAAAAATCATTTAAACTCTTATTAGTAACTTTCGTTACAATTGCTGAAAGAATATATGAAGCGAAGTTACTATACATAAACTTTTCGCCTGGTTTATCATTCATATCTGTATTAAAGAAAACTTCTATTGGATTATGTTTAGGTGTTAAAGAAATAAACCTGTCTTGGCTTTGACCTACAGTCATAGTTAACAAATGTTTTATTTTTAAAGCTTCGTATTCATTTTTATATCGTTTTAATTCATCCGCAAAATAAAACAAAACATAATCATCTAGTTTAAGTAAACCACGATCAATTAATAAACCAATTGCTATAGAAGTAAAACTCTTAGAAACTGAATAAACATTTTCTTTTTTATTTTCATAACCTTTAGCAAAGGCAGAAAACACTTTAGAACCTTCATTAACTAAGATCATTTGGTGAATATTAAGTTTTTCTTTTGCAATATATTCAAACATATTAACTAAACTTTGTTTATTTACAAAAGCCTCTTTACAAGAAATTTTGTTAAACTCATTTTTGGGAAAAATCATTCATTACCTCCAATATTTTTTATTATCTCTTGATAGAAGTTAACCGCTTCTACCAAGGTTTTAATTCTGATAGATTCATCTTTTCCATGCATTTTTTTAAGTTCAGAATTATCCATTCTTATCGGTGAAAACCTTAAAGCACCATCACTAATTTCAGTAAAGAAACGACAATCTGTTCCGCCTAACATAATATAAGGTGAAGTTTTTACATCAGGAAAAACTTTCATTATATTTTTAGTTAAATACTTATAAGCTTCAGAGTTAGTATTTGTTATTGGTGAAGCTTCTCTTGATGAAAGAATTTCAGCTTCAATATTATATTTCTTTGCTAGTTTTTCTAAAGCTTCAAAACTTGATTTAACATCTTGGATTGGGTGAGTTCTAATATTAGCGATTACATAAGCTTCTTCAGGAATGACATTTTCTTCTTCACTGCCTTTAATTTTAGTAAAAGCTATAGTTGTAGAAAGTAATGCTCTTCCATATGGACTCATCTTTGGTAAAAGATTAGTAATTATTTGTTTATATAACCACATATTTACAAATAAAAATCTATTTAACCCTTTCATATAAGGAGCTGTATTTTTAAAAATAGTTTCTACTTCTTTTATCATCTCGGTTTTTAAAGGAAATTTTGTTTCCACCTCATTGATAAATTTAGCTAATCTAGCTATTGGTGTGTTTTTTGGCGGGGTTGATGAATGACCGCCAAATGATTTTGCGCTAAATTTAATATTAGCATAACCTTTTTCTAAAATCCCTATCATAGCTAAAGGTTTTTTAACAGTAGGCAAGGCATTAGTTACAATCGCTCCGCCTTCATCTAAAACCAAAAATGGTTTTACCTTTAATTTACGTAAATAATCAACCGCTTTTTTAGCACCTAAACCAGAGATTTCTTCATCAGTAGAACTAAACAAATAGATATCTTGATCTGGTATAAATTTAGCTTTAATTAATTCTTCACAAGCTTTATAAAAAGCATAGACAGTTGATTTAGTGTCTAAAGTTCCCCGGCCATAAATTTCATCACCAATAATCTCACCCTTAAAGGCTTGATGTTCCCAAGAACTTTCATTAGCATCTACTGTATCTAAATGACTCATTAAAACAATTGGCTTATCATGATTTTTACCACGCCAATGTAAAAGAATTGGCTCACCTGGGAAGTTAGTTGCTTCCATAGTCTTAAATACATTGGGAAACAACTCAATTAGTTTTGCCTTTAGTTCTATAAAAGGCGCTTCATTATTCTCTGATTTTTTGTAAGATAAAGTTTTAATCTTAATTAATGATTGTAATTCTTTTGCATAGGTTTTTGCTAAATCATCATCTACATCTAAAGGTTTTACATCAGATTTTTCTTTAATTATTAAAAAGCGTAAATAAGCTATACCAAAAACAATTAATATTAAAACAATTAAACCATATAAAAAATACATACTATCCCCTAACTAAATTAATTTCTTAATATATAAAATTCTCGCTACTAAAATAGTGATTATAGCAGCCAATAAAATAACAATAACAACATTTTCATAAACAAACTGCGGTTTTACTATTGATAAAATTATCACAAAAATCATTGGCGCAACCACTAATTTAGGATTGGTTTTAAAATATTTATATCCTAATGCCCCAAACAAAGCTGGTACAACCCAATCAAATGCTGGTTTTAATACTTCAGAATTTAGTAGTGGTTTTAAAGGTATTAAAAGCGCAACCCCTAATCCCATAATAACAATTGTAGTAATTGTAGAAAAAGCAACAGCTACTGTAGAAATTACTTCATTTTCTTCGGTATTAATTTCGGTTTTAGCAACATCTCTTGCGTTCATTACACAAGGAATTTTTAAATTAACTAAATTACCAGTTATAAAAGCTAAGTAAGTCGCAGATGTTCCTAAAATTGGTCCATAGGTTAAAACTTCAATAATACCACCTGGTAAATAAATAACACTTAAAGCAATAACGCCAACAACTAGTTGATCTAAATCAGGACTAATCCCAGTAACTAACCAAGTTACAACTGGAACTAAAAACATTACAATAATTCCTAGTATAATAAATATTCTTCCATAAAGATGCAT
>JAGYOE010000034.1 GCA_018399755.1 Bacilli bacterium | reverse complement strand
ATATAATAACCAAAAAAGAAGTACTTGACGTAGGCTTATTATTTATTGATTTAAATAACTTTAAGCAAGTTAATGATGAGATGGGGCATAGAAAAGGTGATGAAGTTTTAGTAAATGCTGCTAAAGCACTAAATAACATCTGTAAGCCAAGGGGGTTAGTTTCTCGCTTTGGTGGTGATGAATTTTTAGTAATCTTTTATAACACTACAAATGAAGAAGTAAGCAAATATAAACAAAAAATTATTGATTATGGTAAAAATATCTTGATTAATAATATTAAAGTTGAGTTTGCGGCAGGTTATTCTATTAGAAAATCAATCGATGAAGATATTCATAACCTACTTGATGTAGCAGAAAAAGCAATGTATCAAAATAAAGATAAACAAAAATCAAATTCTTAAAGAATAACTTAAATAGTAATAAATAATAGGCAGTTATACTTCTTTTAAAAGTATTTGTCTATTTTTTATTTTGTTATAAAATTAAAGATATTTTCAGAGAAGAAAAAAACAATATTGTATAATCAACAAATGTTTTTTTATCGCTATTTTCAAAATAATATTCAATTTATCAAGACATCTAGGGCTTTTAAAATATAAACATTTTATCCAACAAAAAAATATTTTTAATATAAAATAGTTTGAATATCAAAATACCTTGACAGAGCTTAAAAAAGGTGTTAGAATTTAGAAAAATTTCAAATTTAAAAAGGAGGCTAGAAAATATGATTTTTAAAGAACTAAAAGAATTAATTGTTCAAGATTTAGGTGTTGATGAAAAGCTTGTAACTCTAGAAGCTAATTTAGTTTCGGATTTAGGTGCTGATTCATTAGATGCTGTTGAATTAATCATGGCAATTGAAGACCATTTCGGCATTACTGTTGAAGATAAAGATGCAAATGATTTAAAAACAGTTAAACAAATCGTTGATTATATAGAAAACGCAAAACAATAATAATCAGTTAATATAAATTTTAGAGGCGAATTATGGATATAAAATTATTTAGAAAAATTATCAAAGAATTTGAAAAATCAACAATGCAAAAACTCGAAATTAGTGAAAATGACTTTACTGTAAAAATGGAAAAACACCCACAACAAACAAGCGATTTAAAACCATCTACTTCAGTTAATAAAACAACTACTAAAGAAGAAATTAAAACCGATAAAGAGAATACAAATATATTAGTTAAATCTCCATTAGTAGGCACTTTTTATAATTCATCATCTCCAGATTCAGCTCCTTTTATAAATATAAATCAAAAGGTTCACGAAGGTGAAGTCTTATGTATAATTGAAGCGATGAAGGTTATGAATGAAATTAGATCACCTGTTTCAGGAATAGTTAAAAAAATAAATACCGAAAATGAAACAATGGTTGAATATGGACAATGCCTAATAGAAATAGAGGCATTGTAATGTTTCAAAAAATACTTATTGCTAATCGCGGAGAAATCGCGGTTAGAATCATTAGATCTTGTATGTATATGGGAATTGAAACGATTGCCATTTATAGTGAAGTTGATAAAGATAGTTTACACGTACAACTAGCTGATGAAGCTATATGTATTGGTAAAGCCAAAAGCAACGAATCATATCTAAATATGGAAAATATTATAACAGCCGCAATCAATAAAGGTGCCGAGGCCATTCATCCTGGATTCGGCTTTTTAAGTGAGAACGCTCAATTTGCGGAATTATGCGAAACAGTTGGTATCACTTTTATCGGCCCTAAAAGTAAGACTATAAGACAAATGGGAGATAAATCAAAGGCAAGAGAACTAATGATTGACGCTTTAGTTCCGGTTGTCCCTGGAAGTAATGGTTGTGTTAAAGATCTTTCAGACGCTAAAGAATTAGCTAAAGATATTGGCTTCCCTATTTTAATAAAAGCTAGCGCTGGCGGCGGTGGTAGAGGTATGCGAATTGCTTATAGTATTGATGAGTTTTCTACTGCCTTTGAAACAGCAAAAACCGAAGCTAAAAATGCCTTTGGTGATGGCTCAATGTACTTAGAAAAATACTTAGAAAATCCCAAGCACATTGAATTTCAAATGTTATGCGATAAATATGGCAACACTGTCCATTTAGGAGAGCGTGATTGTAGCATACAAAGACGAAACCAAAAAGTTATTGAAGAAGCTCCTAGCACGATAAAACCAGCTATTAGAGAAAAAATGGCTCAAGCTGCAATTAAGGCTTGTAAATCAGTTAATTATGAAAATGCTGGTACAATTGAGTTTCTATTAGCAAATGATAATTTTTATTTTATTGAAATGAATACTAGAATACAAGTCGAACATCCTATAACCGAAATGATTACTGGCATAGATATTATCAAAGAACAAATAAAAATAGCCGCAGGTGAAAAACTCTCATTTAAACAAAAAGACATTCAATTTAAAGGCCACAGCATCGAATGCCGCTTAAATGCAGAAATACCCAAACATAACTTTAGACCTAGCCCAGGAGTAATTTTGCTTTTACACATTCCCTCAGGGCCTGGTGTACGTTTTGACAGCTTTATTTACCCTGGTTCAATCATTCAACCACACTACGATTCAATGATTGGAAAAATGATTGTCCATGACAATACCCGCGCTGAAGCCATAAAAAAAATCCGCGCAACTCTAGAAGAATTAGTTATCAAAGGGATAAACACTAATCAATCATTTTTATATATGATTATAAACAATCCTAACTATATTAAAGGAAAATTCAACACCTCATTTATTGATTTAAATCTTGAAGCTTTATTGGAGTATGATGAGTATGAATGATATCGGAAAATCAATTACTAAGCGAAAACAACTAAAACAAAAATTAAAAATTTTTCAAGAAGAAAGACCTTTTAATAAAGCCCAAAAAATGGATGTTCCTAAAGGATTATATGAAAAATGCCCAACTTGTGAAAGAACTGTCAACAAGAAAACAAATATTATTAATGACTATATTTGTACCCATTGCGGAAATCACTTTAGAATGAGGGCAATTGATCGAATAAACTATATTGTCGATAGTGAAACCTTTATTGAAAAAGGAATTGGTTACATTACTTTAAACCCGCTTTTTCAAAACGGTTATGAAGAAAAAATTCAAGAATATAAAAAGAATACTCATTTAGATGAAGCCTATATTTATGGTTACGGAAAAATTAACAATAAACCCTGTGTAATTGGGGTTATGGATAGTTATTTTTTAATGGGTAGTATGGGAAGTGTAGTTGGTGAAAAAGTCACCAAGACTTTTGAATATGCTATTTATAAACGTTTACCTGTAATAATATTCTGTGCTTCTGGTGGTGCGAGAATGCAAGAAGGAATATTTTCCTTAATGCAAATGGCAAAAACAAGTGCCGCAGTAGCTAGACACTCAAAAATGGGGCTTTTATATATCAGTGTTTTAACTCATCCAACAACAGGTGGAGTTAATGCAAGTTTTGCTTCCTTAGGCGACATTATTCTAGCTGAACCAAATGCTTTAATTGGTTTTGCCGGACCAAGAGTTATTGAACAAACTATTAAACAAAAACTTCCCGAAGGTTTTCAACGTTCAGAGTTTTTGCTTGAAAAAGGTTTTATTGATCAAGTTGTTCACCGAAAGGATTTAAAAACTGTACTTGCTAAATTACTTGCCTTTCATGGGGGATATAACTAATGAATATCTTAGAAAAAGAAAAAAAATTAATTGCGCTTGAAAAACAAATTGATAGTTTAGGTAATGCAAATAGTGTAAAAAAACTAAAAGCTGAAATAGACAATTTCAAACAAAACGAAATGACTAAACTTTCAGCTTGGGATAGAGTCTTACTCGCTAGACACCAAGCAAGACCAAAAGCAAAAGAGTTTATTAATTATCTTTCACCTAATTTTATTGAACTACACGGTGATAGACTTTACCGAGATGATCCCAGTATTATTGGTGGTATTGGTACAATTGATGGCAATGTATTTACCATCATCGCTCAACAAAAAGGCGCTACTACTGAAGATAATATTAAACGAAATTTTGCTATGCCTCACCCTGAAGGTTATAGAAAAGCCTTAAGATTGATGCAACAAGCAGAAAAATTTAAAAGACCAATTTTAACCCTTATTGATACTCCCGGAGCTTATCCTGGCATCGGTGCTGAAGAAAGAGGTCAAGGTCAAGCTATTGCTCAAAACTTAATGGAAATGAGTAAACTTACTGTACCAATCATTACAGTTATTATTGGTGAAGGTGGTAGTGGCGGAGCCCTTGCAATTGGTTTTGCTAATAAAATGTTAATGCTTGAAAACGCAATCTTTTCTATTCTTAGTCCCGAAGGCTATGCGAGTATTCTATGGAAAGATGTAACTAAAGCACCACAAGCAGCTGAAGCTATGAAACTCACTGCTTATGATTTAAAAGATTTTCAAATCATTGATGAAATTATAAAAGAACCTCCAGGAGGAGCTCATTTTGATAAAGAGAAAGTTTTCATAGATACCAAAGTTGCAATATTAGATACCTATAATAAATTAAAAAAATTAACTGGAATTGAATTATATTACCAAAGAAATACTAAAACAAGAAATTATGGCTTTTTACAAAGATTTAATTATGACAACCTAGGGGGAATCAAAAATGATATACACAAAGATTTTAGGGACAGGTAAATATGTTCCGAAAAAAACTTTAACAAATAATGACTTAAAAGAATTTGTCGATACAAATGATGATTGGATATATTCACGTACTGGCATAAAAGAAAGACACATTGTAACAAATGAAGGGACGCTTGATTTAGCTTATCAAACTGCACTTAAAGCAATTAACTCTGCAAATATAAATAAAAACGAAATTGACCTTATTATTGTTGCCACTGTTACTTCTGATTTTGCTTTTCCAGGTGTAGCTAACCTATTACAAGCTAAACTTGAAATTGAAGGAATAATGGCCTTTGATATTAACGCAGCCTGTAGTGGATTTATCTATGCTATGCAAATAGCAGATAAAATGATAAAAAGTGGTTCGTTTAATAACGCTTTGATAATTGGCGCTGAAACATTATCTAGATTAACTGATTGGCGTGATCGAAACACTTGTGTACTCTTTGGAGATGGTGCTGGCGCAATGATTATTGGTAAAAGTGAAACCAATCAAATAATAGATATTATTACTGGTTCAAAAGGCGATGAAGATATGCTTTTATATTATAAAAATGCTGATATAAAAGACCCTAAAATAAATGCCACTAGCAAACAAGACCATATCCATATGAAAGGTAATGATGTCTTTAAATTTGCAACTAGAATTATGCCCAAAACAGTCAAATCTCTATTACAAAGAAATAAATTAAATGTTGATGATATAAACTTCTTTGTAGCCCATCAAGCTAATTCGAGAATAATCACTAAATCCGCAAGAGATTTAGGCATTAAAATGGATAAAATGTTTATGAACATAGATAAATATGGAAATACATCAGCTGCTAGTGTACCAATCGCAATTGATGAAGCTATAGAAAAGGGTTTAATTAACCGTGGAGATTTATTTATAACTGTTGCCTTTGGTGGCGGATTAACTTGGGCTGGAGCCCTAATCAAATATTAGGAGAAAAATATTATGGATATTAGAGACTTACTTAAAATTAAATACCCTATTATTCAAGGAGGAATGGCTAATATTGCAACTCACAAATTAGCCTCAGCCGTTTCTAATGCTGGTGGTTTAGGATTAATCGGTTGCGGGGGTTGGGACCCTGAACGTGTTATAGAAGAAATTAGAAAAACAAAAACATTAACTAACAAACCTTTTGGAGTTAATATTATGTTAATGAGTCCATACGCAGAAGCCATTAGTGATATTGTTATTGAAGAAGGTGTTAAAATTGTTACTACTGGTGCTGGTAATCCGGGAATATATATTAAAAAATGGAAGGAAGCCGGAATTATTGTAATTCCCGTTGTACCAAGTGTTGCTTTTGCTAAACGTTTGGAACGCTCTGGTGTAGATGCTTTAGTTGTAGAAGGTACAGAAGCTGGCGGCCACATTGGAGAAACTTCAACAATGACTTTAGTTCCTCAAGTTGTTGATTCAGTTAATATACCGGTTATTGCTGCAGGAGGTATTGCCGATCACAGAGGTTTAGATGCTGCATTTATCTTAGGCGCAAAAGGAGTCCAAATTGGTACAGTTTTGCTAGCTAGTGAAGAATGTCCTATTCATGAAAACTACAAACAAAAAATAATAAAAGCTAGAGATACTGGAACAGTTGTTACTGGTAGACACACTGGTGCTCCAGTTAGAGTGTTAAAAAACCAAATGGCTAAAGAATATCTTGATTTAACAAAATATGGTAATGCTAAACTTGAAGATTTAGAAAAACTAACCTTAGGTTCACTTAGAAAAGCAGTATTTGAAGGTGATGTAGATCGTGGTAGTTTTATGGCTGGCCAATCTGCTGGATTAGTAAATCAGATTAGACCAATAAATGAAATATTAAAAGATATTTTTGAAAAGAGTTTAGTATATAAAGGTATAATCTAATGAAAAATATCGCCTTTATGTTTGCTGGTCAAGGATCTCAATACAATGGAATGGGCAAAGATTTATATGATAATTTTAATTGTGTTAAAGACATCTTTCTTCAAGCAGAAAAAGTAACAAATTACCCTGTTCGTGAGATTATGTTTAATAACGATAAGCGAATTAATGAAACAAAATACACCCAAGTTTGTATGTTTACCCTTTATCAAGCAATCTTAACTTTATTAAAAGAAAATAATATCAAGGCAAATTATAGTTTAGGTTTATCTCTTGGTGAATACGGTGCCTATTTACATAATCAAATATTTGATTTTTCTACTGGCTTAGATATTATCAAACATCGAGCTAAATTCATGACCCAAGCAACAAATAATAATCCGGGAAAAATGAGTGCCTTAATTGGCATAAAAGCCGAAAAATTAGAATCTTTAATTAAAAAAATAAAAGGTTATGTTACAATCGCAAATTATAACAGTTATAATCAACTAGTTCTTAGTGGTGAAGAAAATGCAGTAATAGAGTTAAACAAGTTAGCATTAGCTAACGGTGCTAAACGAGCAATTATGCTAAATACAAGTGGAGCATTTCATTCCAAACTTATGAATACTGCTTCTTTCTCCTTTAAAAACTACCTAAAAAAGCTAAACTTACAAAACCCTAAAAACAAATTATATGTTAATACCTCAGGAGATTTATTCCAAGAAAATATTAAAAACGTAATGGTTAAACAATTAACTCATAGTGTTAAATTTTATCAAACTATTGAAAAGCTAATTGAAAATGGTGTAAATACATTTATTGAAATTGGCCCCAAAAAGACTTTAAGTAGTTTTGTAAAAAGGATTAATCAAAAAGTCAATGTTTTAAATATTGAAGATTTAACTTCATTTAATAAAACTATTTTAAAACTGGAGGAAAATAATGGAATCATTTAAAAATAAAACTGTACTAATAACTGGTGGTAGCAGAGGAATTGGCAAAGCCATTGCTCTTGCCTTTGCAAATGCAGGCGCAAATGTTATTATTAACTATGTTAATTCACAAGCTAAAGCTCTAGCTGTAGTTAAACTAGCTATAAAACTTGGTGGAAATGCTAAAGCTATCCAAGCAAATATAGCTGATTTTACTGAAGCAAAAAAATTAGTTGATGAAGCTTTAGAAACCTTTTCTCAAATTGATATATTAATTAATAACTCGGGAATTACAAAAGATAACTTAATGCTGAGAATGAAGGAAGAAGATTTTGATCAAGTGATTGATGTTAACCTTAAAGGCACTTGGAATATGTGTAAACATTTAACAAGAAATTTCTTAAAAAATAAATCTGGAACTATAATTAATATTTCAAGCGTTGTGGGATTAATTGGTAATGCTGGGCAAACAAATTATGTTGCTTCTAAGGCAGGAATAATCGGTTTAACTAAATCTTTAGCAAAAGAATTTGGTAGTCGTAATATTCGTGTAAACGCAATAGCTCCAGGATTTATTGAAACAGAAATGACTGATCAAATACCTAAAGATGTAAGAGAAAATTACCTAAAACAAATACCTTTAAATCGTCCAGGCAACCCTGAAGAAGTTGCTAATCTTTGTCTATTTTTAGCCAGTGATAAAGCAACTTACATCACCGGCCAAGTAATTAGTATAAATGGAGGAATGGTATAAATGAAGCTAACTAAACGCCGAGTTGTTGTTACGGGAATTGGCGCAATTACGCCAATTGGCAACAATGCTAATGCCTTATGGCAAAATGCTAAAACAGGAGTAAATGGGATTGCTCCGATAACTCATTATGATGCAAGTTGTGATGATGTATCTCTTGCAGCGGAAATTAAAAATTATGATTTTAACAAAAAATTTGACCGCAAAGAATTGAAAAGGTTAGATAGATTTGCTCAATTAGCAATGATAGCTACTGATGAAGCAATGGAGGATTCACAATTAGATTTAACAAAAGAAAATACTTCTCGTATAGGTGTTTATTATGCAAGTGGCATTGGTGGATTAGAAACTATTGCTTTGCAAAATGATAGAGCTAGAGAAAGAGGTTATAACCGTGTTAGTCCCTATTTTATTCCTAGTGCTATTATTAATTTAGCTGCAGGTAATATTGCAATTAAATATGGTATTCACGGCGCTAGCCTGTCGCATGTAACTGCATGTGCTAGTGGAACAAACACAATTGGTGAAGCCTTTAGAGCTATACGTGATGGCTATTTAGACATTATAATTACTGGGGGAAGTGAAGCAACAGTAATTCCTCTTGGTATATGGGGCTTTTCAGTAATGCAAGCTTTACACAAAGGTAAAGACCCTAACTACGCTAGCATACCTTTTGATGTTAATCGTAGTGGCTTTGTCTTAGGAGAAGGCGCTGGAACACTAATTCTTGAAGAATATGAAAAAGCAATTGAAAGAGGCGCTAAAATATATGGTGAAATAGTTGGTTATGGCACTACTTCTGACGCTGCTCATATAACTAGTCCTGATCCTGAAGGAAAAGGCGCAAGAGATTGTATGCTACTAGCAATAAAAGATGCAAATTTACAACCTAAAAACATCGATTATATAAATGCACACGGAACATCAACTCCGTTAAATGACATAACCGAATCTTTAGCTATTAAAAAAGCTTTTAAACAACATGCAAATATATTAAATATATCAAGCACAAAATCAATGACTGGTCATTTATTAGGCGCTTCAGGAGCCGTTGAAGCTATTCTTACCTTATTAGCCACAAAAAATAATTTTATTCCTCCAACCATTAATACCAAAAAATTAGATCCAAAATGCAATTTAAATTATACACTAAATAAAGGTATTCCAAAATCTGTTAATCATGCCTTAAGCAATAGTTTAGGATTTGGCGGACACAATGCTACCATTATTTTTAAAAAATTTGAGGAGGCTCAAAATGGAATTAAATAGTAATCAAATTCAAGAAATCATTCCCCATCGTTACCCATTTTTAATGATTGATCGTATTATTGATATTGTTCCAGGCGAAAGTGCAATAGCTATTAAAAATGTTTCTGCAAATGAACATATATTTACTGGACATTTCCCCCAAGAACACATTATGCCTGGTGTACTTATAGTTGAAGCCTTAGCACAAACCGGCGCAGTAACTATTTTAACTCTAGAAGAAAACAAAAACAAAATTGCTTACTTTGCAGGTATTGATAAATGTAAATTTAAAAACAAAGTCGTTCCTGGCGATACAATGAAATTAGAATCAAAAGTAATAAATAAAAAAGGTCATCTAGGCATAGCTGAAGGTATAGCGACAGTCAAAGGAAAAGTTGTCTGTAAAGCTATAATAAAATTTGCTATCGGATAAAAAAAATTATAATATATAAAAAACCCAATCCAAAAATAAAATATACCCTATAAAACGGACGCTTTAAAAAAAGACCCTCCGTATTATAGGGTTTTTACTTTATAATAGAGTTAAGAGAAAGAAGGTGATTTTTTGGGAATACATTATTTTACAGATGAGCAAGTTAAAAAGTTGAAAGAGAATCCTAATGTCAAGCATGTTTCAAGTAAAGC
>JAGYOE010000033.1 GCA_018399755.1 Bacilli bacterium | reverse complement strand
AACTTGAAAAGTAATAATATAAAATATCAAGGTTTTTATCCTTGATTTTTTAATATTTTAAGGTATAATAATTAAGGTTGTAAAAATGCATGTAAAAATGCATTAATAATAACTTGACACGCCTAGATAGGTGATGTATAATGTTAATGCTTTATTATATAAATTTATACTTAGGTTGCCTAGCAACCTTATTAAAATGAGTCAAGCGCACCTCCCGGGTGTGTGGGTAGGAAGGAGGAGAATTAATGCCTACTATAAATCAGTTGATTAAAAAAGGAAGAAAGAATAAAACTAAGAAATCTAAATCTCCACAGTTAAACATTGGATTTAATAGTTTAAAGAAAACTTATACGAAAATTAATAGTCCTCAAAAACGTGGGGTTTGTGTTAGAGTTGCAACAATGACTCCTAAAAAACCTAATTCAGCTTTAAGGAAATATGCTCGTGTACGTCTATCAAACGGTGGAGAGGTTAATGCTTATATTCCTGGTATTGGACACTCTTTACAGGAACATAGTGTTGTATTGATTAGAGGGGGTCGTGTTAAAGACTTACCTGGTGTTAGATATCACGTTGTGCGTGGTACTTTAGATACAACCGCAGTAGATGGAAGAAAACAAGGACGCTCTAAATATGGAGCTAAAAGGCCAAAATAAATTAAATTTTATAAGAATTCGAAAGGAGGAATTTACTTATGCCTCGTAAAGGAAAGATTTCAAAGAGAGATGTTTTAGCGGATCCAATTTATAATTCTAAATTAGTTACTAAGTTAATTAATAATATTATGTTGGATGGTAAAAAAACAACTGCTCAAACAATACTTTATAATGCATTTAATCGTGTAAAAGAAACTACAGGAAAAGAACCAATGGAAGTTTTTGATGAAGCATTAAATAATATTATGCCAGTTTTAGAGGTCAGAAGCCGCAGAATTGGTGGACAGAACTATCAGGTTCCAAGTGAAGTTAGAGCTGATAGAAGATATACATTAGGATTAAGATGGCTAGTACAATACTCTCGTTCAAGAAATGAGAGAACAATGGAAGAAAGATTAGCTAAAGAGATTATGGATGCTGCTAATAATACTGGAGCATCAGTTAAGAAGAGAGAAGATATGCACAGAATGGCTGAAGCTAATAAAGCTTTTGCTCATTACAGATTTTAATTTTTAGGAAGGAAACAAAGTTATGGCACGTGAATATAGTTTAGAGAAAACACGTAATATTGGTATTATGGCTCATATAGATGCTGGTAAAACCACTACAACTGAACGCGTTTTATATCACACAGGTAAAATCCATAAAATGGGTGAAACGCATGATGGCGCTTCACAAATGGATTGGATGGAACAAGAGCAAGAACGTGGAATTACTATTACTGCTGCAGCAACAACCGCTTTCTGGAAAAATCATAGAATCAATATAATCGATACCCCAGGACATGTGGACTTTACAGTAGAAGTGTCTAGGTCTTTACGTGTGTTAGATGGTGCTGTAACAGTATTAGATGCACAAGCTGGGGTTGAACCGCAGACTGAAACGGTTTGGCGTCAAGCAAATGAATATAAAGTTCCAAGAATAGTGTTTGCTAATAAGATGGATAAAGTTGGCGCAGATTTTGCTAGTTCTGTCAAATCTATACAAACAAGATTAGGCGAAAGTGCTGAGGCTATTCAATGGCCTATCGGAGCGGAAGATTCATTTACAGGTATTATTGATTTAGTGACAATGAAAGCTTATGAATTTGATGGCGGTATTAATGAAGAATATGTAGAAATTGATATCCCTAATCATTTACTTGATGAAGTTCAAGCAAGAAGAAATACACTTTTAGAAACTTTATCTGATTATGATGAAGAATTAATGATGAGTTTCTTAGAAGGTGAAGAAGTATCGGTTGATAAGATTAAAGAAGTTTTAAGAAAAGCAACACTTTCTGTTAAGTTTTTCCCAGTTTTATGTGGATCAGCTTTTAAAAACAAAGGTGTTAAATTTATGATTGATGCAGTTATAGATTATTTACCATCTCCAACTGAAGTTGTGTTTATTAGAGGATATAATAAAGATGGAGAAGAAGTAAAAGTTCCTCATACTGATGATGAAGATTTCGTTGCTTTAGCATTTAAAGTAATGACTGATCCATTTGTTGGAAGAATAACTTTTTTTAGAGTTTATTCGGGGATTGTAAAAAAAGGTTCATATATTTATAATGCTTCAAAAGAAAAGAAAGAAAGATTAGGAAGAATATTAAAAATTCATGCTAATTCAAGACAAGAAGTTGATGAAGTTTACTCAGGAGATATCGCCGCTGCAATCGGTTTAAAAGATACAATAACAGGAGATACTCTTTGTGGTCTAAATAATCATGTTATCTTAGAATCAATGAATTTTCCAGAACCGGTAATTTCAGTTGCAATTGAACCTAAGACACAAAAAGACCAAAACAAAATGAGTATTGCTTTACAAAAACTATCTGAAGAAGATCCAACGTTTAGAACTTATACTGATCATGAAACCGGGCAAACAATTATTATGGGGATGGGAGAATTACATCTAGAGATAATTGTTGATCGAATGAAAAGAGAGTTTAAGGTTGAAGCTTCAGTAGGTAACCCACAAGTATCTTATCGAGAAACTATTACTCAAAAAGCTGATACTGATGCTAAATTTATTAGACAATCAGGTGGACGCGGTCAATATGGACATGTTAAGGTGTTATTTGAACCAAATCCTGGTAAAGGTTATGAATTTATTGACAAAGTTGTTGGCGGAAATGTTCCAAGAGAATATATAAAAGTTGTCGACCAAGGAATTCAAGAATCACTTAAAGGTGGTATCTTAGCAGGTTATCCTGTGTTAGATATAAAAGCAACACTCTATGATGGTTCATATCATGAAGTGGATTCATCAGAATTAGCATTTAAGATTGCTGCTTCAATGGCATTAAAACAAACAAAAGAATTAGGTAAACCAGCATTATTAGAACCAATTATGAGTGTACGTTGTCACACCTGATGATTATCGGTAATGTTATTGGAGATATTACTTCAAGAAGAGGAAGAATTGAAGGACAAGAAGTGCAAGGTAATGCACAAAAAGTATCTTCAAAAGTACCACAGTCTGGAAATGTTTGGATATGCAACATCACTCTGTTCGAACACACAAGGACGTGCAACACACACAATGCAATTTTCGCATTATGATAAAGTTCCAAAGAGTATTGCTGAACAAATTATAAACAACGAGGAATAAGCCTCATATTCATTATTGACTGGGTAACATTTAAGATAATGTTATAAAATAAAATAAATGATTATCAATTCATTATAAAAACAAATAAATTAAGAAAGAGAAATTAAAAATGGCTAAAGCTAAATTTGAACGTACTAAACCACATATTAATATTGGCAATTATTGGTCACGTTGACCATGGTAAAACTACTTTAACTGCTGCTATTACAACTGTATTAGCAAGAGCTGGTTTCACAGAAGTTAGAGATTATGCTTCAATTGACTTGCCCAGAAGAAAGAGCTAGAGGGATAACTATTAACACTGCTCATATTGAGTATCAAACAGAAACACGTCACTACGCACACGTTGACTGCCCAGGACATGCTGACTATGTTAAAAACATGATTACTGGTGCTGCACAAATGATGGTGCTATCTTAGTTGTGTCTGCAGCTGATGGGGCAATGCCACAAACCAGAGAACATATTTTGTTGGCTGACAAGTTGGGGTTCCAAAATGGTTGTATTCTTAAACAAAGAAGATATGAAGAGATGACCCAGGAATTAATTGAATTGGTAGAAATGGAAGTTCGTGAATTACTAGATGAATATGGATTCCCTGGTGACGATACTCCAATATGTTGGATCTGCTTTAAAAGCACTTGAAGGCGACGAAAAACATGAACAAAAATCTTAGACTTAATGGAAGCCGTTGATTCATACATTCCTGAACTGAAAGATAAACCGACAAACCATTCTTAATGCCAGTTGAAGACGTTTTCACAATTACTGACGGAACAGTTGCGGTGAGCTTGATGAGGTTCCTATTTAAACAAATGATAAATCCTGTACTATTGGTATTAAACCAACAAAAAGAGCAGTGCTGTTACTGGTGTAGAAATGTTCCTGTAAAACTTTGACTATGCTCAAGCTGGAGATAATGTAGGATTATTATTACGTGGTATTTCAAGAGAAGAAGTTGAACGTGACAAGTTATTGCTAAACCTGTCTAGTGACGCCTCATACTAAATTCTTACTGCTCAAGCATATGATAAGTCACGATGAAGGTGGACGTCATACGCCATTCTTCTCAAACTATAGACCACAATTTTATTTCCGTACAACTGATATCACAGGTGTTATTACATTACCTGAAGGAAATGGTTATGCCTGGAGATAACATTGAAATGAAGTAGAACTAATTCATGCGATTGCTCTAGAACAAGGAACTAAGTTCTCAATCCGTGAAGGTGGACGTACTGTTGGCGCTGGATCAGTAGTTACAATCATCGAATAATTTTCACAACTATAAAAACACCTCTTTCTAAGGGTGCTTTTTTTACGTTTTAACAGAATTTACCACGTCTTTTTCTTGTTAATATATGAACTATGATATAATAATATGAATTTTTGTGAATAATAAAATAAAAGATAGAGGTAATCATGGAAAAACGATTCAATCAATGAAATTTTTAGGGCTTATATGATTAATCAAGCAAATAGTGGGCATCCTGGTATTGTATTAGGTGCTGCAAACACAGTTTACAACTTATATACTGAACATCTAAATGCAAATCCAGAGAAACCAATGGCTTAATAGATCGCTTTATTTTATCAGCTGGGCATGGTAGCATTATTATATTCTACTTGCATTTAGCAGGGTTTGATATTTCTATGGAGGAGAGTTGAAGATTTAGACAATTAAACTCAATCACACCAGGCCATCCTGAATATAGAGAAGCACCTGGAGTTGATTCTACAACTGGTCCATTAGGACAAGGTATGTCTATGGTGGTTGGTAATGCATTACGAGTTATTTAGCCGCAAAATTCAATACCAAAGAGTTTGAATTGGTCAATCATTATACTTATGCTTTATGTGGTGATGGTATATGCAAGAAGGCATCACCATGGAATCTATGTCTATCGCTGGTCGCTTTCAATTAAATAAATTAATCATTATTTGATTCAAATGATATTCAATTAGATGGTCCGGTTAGAAATGCTCATAGGTGATGATATTGAACAAAAGTGAAATCAATGAATTGGGATTATCAAATCATTAGAGATCCTAACGACTTTGATGCATTCAATAAAGCCATTGAAAAAGCTAAAGTTTCTGACAAACCTTCATTTATAGAAATTAAAACTATTATTGGTGAAGGTGATCATCTGCAGGCACTTCTGAAAGTCACGGAAAACCTATTGGTGTTGAAGAAACTGAAGAAATGAAAAAGCTGCAGGCTATGACAAATCAATGTTTGAAGTTTATGAAGAAGCTTATGAAGACTTTGCCAATACTTTTGGTGCAAGAGGAAAAAGTGCTTATAAACAATGGATTAAAACTTTTTAGAAAGTAAGAGAAAAAAATGTTGAATTATACAAAGAATTTATGCAAGTGGTTGATGATAAATTATCAATTAATTTTAAAGAGGTATTAAATAACGCTCATATTGGTATGAATGAAGCAACAAGATCAACTGTGGGTAAATTAATTGCGAAAGTAAGTGAACATATTCCACATATGATTGGTGGGTCAGCTGATTTAACTGCTTCTACAAAAGGCTAAAGGAATAAATGGTAATTTTGATATAGATCACAGAACTGGAAGAAATATTAATTTTGGCGTTAGAGAACATGCTATGGCGGGATTGATTAATGGTATGACTTTACATAATTTAAAAGCATTTAGTGGTGGATTTTTTATTTTCTCTGACTATATGAAACCCGCTATGAGAATAGCTTCTTTAATGGAAGTTCCTAGTATTTTTATCTTTACTCACGACTCTGTTGGAGTTGGTGAAGATGGACCAACCCATGAACCGGTTGAACAATTAGCGATGTTTAGAGCAATGCCAAATGTTAATGTCTTAAGACCAGGAAATGCTTATGAAGTTGAACATTCTTTAAGATTTGCTTTAGAAGCAAAAAGAACTCCAACAATTATTGCTTTAACAAGACAAGCAATAACAACAAAAAATGAAGTTGATTATGATAATTTTAAAATGGGCGCTTATATTGTTAAAGATTATGAAAACTATGAAGCGATTTTTATCGCAACTGGTTCCGAGTTAGAATTAGCATTAAATATTCAAGAAGAACTCGCTAAAAAACATAATATTTACATTAGAGTAGTTTCTATGCCATCACAAGAATTATTCTTAGCACAACCTAAAGAAATTCAAGAAAGAATTATACCTCATAATTGCAAAAATATAGTCGCAATTGAAATGGGAGCTTCTCAACCTTGGTATAGATTTGCTAATAAAGTTTATGGAATTGATGAATTTGGCCGCAGTGGAAAAGGCCAAGAAGTTATAGATTTCTTTGGGTTTACAGTTGATGAAATTATTGATGATTACTTACAATCTTAATAAATTACAGGAAGGAAAGATACTATGTTAATTGATTCTCACGTACATTTAAATGATGAACAATTATTTACTAAAATTGAAGACTTAATTGAAAAAGCTAAAAAAGTAGATGTAGTTGCTTTTTTGGTTGTAGGATACGATATTGATTCATCAAAACTTGCGATAGAATTGGCAAATATGTATGATTCAATTTATGCTGCAATAGGAATCCATCCAAGCGAAGCATCTTATTACCGGCAAGAAGATATCGATTGGTTAGAAAAAAAACTATCTCATCCAAAAGTTAAAGCTATTGGTGAAATAGGGTTAGATTATCACTGGGATAAGAGTTTTATGGATAAACAAAAAGACTTATTTATCAAACAAATAAAATTGGCAAATAAACATAAAATGCCAATTTCTGTTCATATGCGCGATGCAACGCAAGATACTTATGAAATATTAAAGGAATACAAGGATGAAAGTTTAAGAGGAGTAATGCATTGTTATTCTGGTTCTACAGAATTTATGCAAAAATTTCTTGACTTAAATATGTATATTTCTTTGGCTGGGCCAGTAACTTTTAAGAATGCAAAGACGCCTAAAGAAGTTGCAAAAATCGTTCCTCTTGATAAATTATTAGTGGAAACAGATGCACCTTATCTTTCTCCAGTTCCATACCGTGGCAAGCAAAATCAACCTAGAAATGTTGAGTTTATTGCTAAAGAAATTGCAAAAATAAAAGACATATCTTTTAAAGAATTATCAGATTATACATATAAGAATACAGTTGCTTTATTTGATTTAAATGAATTATTGAAAGAGGCTAAATAATGGGATTAACCGCTGGTATTGTTGGTTTGCCAAATGTTGGCAAATCAACACTTTTTAATGCAATAACAAAAGCGAATGTTTTAGCTGCTAATTATGCCTTTGCAACCATTGAGCCTAATGTTGGTGTTGTTGAAGTGCCGGATAAAAGAGTTGATGAATTAGCAAAAATATATAAACCAAAAAAAATAATTAGAACTGGTTTTGAATTTCGTGATATTGCTGGTTTAGTTCGCGGAGCTTCAAAAGGTGAAGGTTTAGGAAATCAATTTCTCTCACATATTAGAACAACTGATGCAATAGTTCAAGTTGTCAGATGTTTCGAAGATGATGAAGTGCTTCATGTTGATGGTACTATTGACCCATTAAGAGATATTGAAACGATTTTAATAGAATTAATATTTGCTGATATGGAAGTAATAGAAAAGCGTTTACCTAAAATTAGAAAACGAGCACAACTTAAAGTAGAAAAAGAAGCTATTTATGAATATGAAATACTTAATAAATTGCTCGAGCATTTAAAAGCAGAAAGACCAATCAGATCATACCCTTTAGAAAAAGATGAGTTAGAATTGATAAAAAATTATTCTTTTTTAACTGCTAAACCAATGATTTATGTTTGTAATGTATCTGAAGATGACTTAAATAATGAAGCCAATAAATATGTAAAACAAGTGAAAGAACATTCAAAAAAAGAAAATGCTGAATTAGTTGTTATTAGCGCAAAAATAGAACAAGAATTACAAGAATTAGATATAGACGAAAGAAATGAATATATGAAAGAACTAGGGATTGATTCCTCAGGACTTGACCAGTTAATAAAGGTAAGTTATGAAACACTAGGTTTGAAAACTTTCTTTACTGGTGGAGAAAAAGAAGTTAGAGCATGGACTTTTAAATCAGGTATGAAAGCCCCAGAATGCGCTGGTATAATTCATAGTGATTTTGAAAAAGGCTTTATTAGAGCTGAAACAATTCATTATGATGATTTAATAAATGCAGGTAGCGAAGCCAAAGCTAAGGAACAGGGTAAATTCCGTTTAGAAGGAAAAAATTATCTTGTTAAAGATGGAGATATCTTTCATTTTAGATTTAATATATAGGTGTAATTATGAAAAAAACTAAAAGTGATTTAACAAAAAAACTTGTAAAAAGTTTAATAAAAAACAATCTAAAGATTGCTTTTGCTGAATCTATAACTGGAGGTTTATTAGCTAGTGAAATAATATCTATACCTGATGCTTCAAAAGTTATAGAAGAAAGTTTTGTAGTATATTCAGCTAAAGCAAAACAGAAAATATTAGATTGTAAATCAACTACTATTGAAAAATACAGTGTTTATAGTTTTGAAGTGGTAAGAGAAATGCTTAAAGGTTTAAGAAAACTATCAGAAGCCGATATTTTAGTATCTGTATCAGGTATTGCAGGACCTAGTGTTGATTTAGATAAAAAGATTGGTGAAGTATTTTTTGCTATTGAATATAAAGATAAAGTTTATCAAAAAAAACTTAATTTATCAGGAAACAGAAATGAAATTAGAAAAAAAAGTTTAGATAAGATTTTTACTGAGATATTAAATTTACTTCAATAATATAAAAACAACTGTTTTTTATATTTAATTATGTTAAAATATTAAAAAATACAAAGCAGTGAAAGGATATACAATGAATTTTATAAAGCTGTCAAAAAAGGAAACTGGGTTATTATTTTTATTGATTTATTTATTAGCTGTTATATTTGGGGTAATTATCTTTTTATTACTAGAAAAATTTACCGAATTAAACGTTATTCTAAATGCTTTTATTGCGGATTTAGGGATGACAATTATTGTATTTGCCTTTAGTTTGTTAACTAAAAACTCTTCAGTATATGATCCATATTGGTCAATTATACCACCAGTGATTATTATTGGTTGGATTATTTATGAGAATATTTCTTTAAGTGCACCTGCGATTTTATTGTTGGTTGGAGTTATGCTTTGGTCAATTAGATTAACTTATAATTGGTGGAAAAATTGGACAGGATTTAAGGAACAAGATTGGCGATATGATTTAATTAAGGAAAAAACTTCAGGTTATTATTTATTGTCTAATTTTGGCGCAATCCATTTAATTCCAACTCTAGTTGTTTTTATCCAATTAATAAATGCTCATGAAGTAATTAAATATCAAGGATCAGTAAATATATTAATTATTTTAGGATTTATCTTAATGTTATTTGCAGCAGCAATACAATTTATTGCTGATAAACAAATGTTTGAATATCGACAAGAAAGGGAAAGCAAGCAAACTTGTATTGATAGAGGAATTTGGCGCTACTCAAGACACCCTAATTATTTGGGCGAATTATCACTATGGGTTGGATTATATCTAATGTATTTTGGTGCTGGTAATTCTATCGATTTTAATATAATATATCCAATAGCGATGATTTTATTATTCCTTTTTGTAAGTATTCCTATGATGGAGAAAAAACTAGAAGATCGGCCATGTTTTTCTGAATATAAGAAAAAAGTGTCGATGCTTTTTCCTTACAGAAAACAAAAATAATCAGAAATAATCAATAGAAGATAAATATTGACATAATACTTATAATAAGATATAATTTTTAAGAGCAACAACTACATGAATTGATTAGAATATTTAGGATGGTGTATATGAAAAATTTAAGAAAAGTTTTACTTGTTTTTACATTAATTTTTGCTTTGGGGGCTTTAACCGCTTGTTCAAATACAACTAATAATGTATTAGAAAATTTTGAAGATGAAGGTTATAATTCATATTTAAGTAAAAATTATTTTGCGAAGAACTTTAACCCTGATAAAATTAACATGGAAGATTATGAAGATACTTCAGATGTTTTTAGAATTACTGATAAAATGACAATAGATTTAATTGAGAATTATGATAATCTAGAAGTTATAGAAGATTTAAATTATGAAGTATATATAGTTGGCTTTTATGAAGAAAATGATGATGAAGAAATAAACAAAACTCTATTCATTATTGAGTTTCCTTCAGTTGATTATTTAGATGAAGTTTTAGAGGTTAGCCAAACGTTACAAGATCATTTTTCAGGCAAAGATAGAGAAGACTATACTAGAGAAAATCTTTTATTAGTAGTTCACCCTGATTATGATGAATACTTTGATGAGATGGCGGAAATTTTTAATAGAGAAGGATAATATTTCAGAGTGAGTTTATCTCACTCTTTTTTATTATAGTAAGGAGCAAGGAAGTTATGAAACTTAGAAGATTATTATTAAGTTTTTTATTGATTGGTATGGCCTTAACAATGGTTGCTTGTAATAACATGAATACTGTAGAAGATCGTTTTGATGATTCAGTTTACTCTTTAGAAGAGGTTGAGTCTTTAGATGATTATTTATTTATTGATGAAGATGATGATATTTTAGAAATCATTGAAGGTTTTTATATATTGAAAGATGAAGTAGATGATATTGTTGCATATATTTATGAATTTGAAAGTCAAAATGCTTTAGAAGACTTATTGGAAGAAGAGGGTTATACAATTAACGAATTTGGCGATTATATTTATAAAAATATATTTATTGTTACTTTAATAGAAAACGACCAACCAATAATTAATGCTTTTCAAGGCCGATAAATAAACTGTTAGTTACTAAACTAAACGCAATGAAAAACAATTTAGA
>JAGYOE010000032.1 GCA_018399755.1 Bacilli bacterium | reverse complement strand
TAATAATATTTTTAATTCTACTATACTTAGAAATAGTTTTTAAAATTAGTATTATTGGCTTTGAAAGAAGTGATAGTGTTTCGCGAGTATTTATTTTTACGCTATCTTATTCTTTAATATTATTGATTTTTTTAAGATTTATTCCAAGAAAAATATTTAAAGGGTTCTCCTTGTTATTAATAATTTTTATTACTTTTTTTTATTTTGCACAAGACATTTATTATAGAGTGTTAAGTGGTTTTTTCTCTTTTGCTCTGGCCGGTGATGCGCATACAGGAATTGCTTTTTTAGGTAGAGTTATAAAAAATATTGATTGGATACATTTGCTTTATTTATTGCCTATTATTTTAGGTGTATTATTATTTATTAAATATAGAAAAACATCTATTCCTAAAAAATTTATCTTCTTTAATTCAGCTTATGATTTTTTTAATTCAATGATTATTGCAATATTATTGTTTACAACAGTCGTTCATACAATTCCAAAAAATACTGATATATTTATTAATTCACCTTATGTTTATTCTGATTTTGATTTTTATCAAGAAATTCCAAGTGCATATCAAACTATTGATAAATTTGGTGTGATGACTTATTTCCAAAGAGATATTTCCAGTACTTTTAAAGAGAATCCTGATGAAAGCAGTTTATATGATGAAATCAAGGAATATTTAGAAACCAAAACCGAACACGAAGCTAATGGATATACAGACTATTTTAAAGATAAAAATTTTATTATGATTATGGCAGAATCATTTGATACAATTGCTATTGACCCTTCTTTAACGCCTAATCTTTATAATCTGCAACAAAATAGTTGGAATTTTGATAATTATTATTCACCATTGTATTTTAGAAATACTGCGGATACAGAATTCATGTCTCAAACTGGATTTTACACTCATAAAAATTCTTTATTAACAACACAAACCTATAGAGACAACTTATTTCCTGATACATTACCTAAACTCTTTGCTGATAAAGGATATGAGACATATGCTTTTCACAATTACACTGATTATTTTTATCCTAGATCTGAATTTTTACCATCAACAATTGGCTACGATGAGTATTATGGTGCTAAAAGATTGGATATGCTAGAATATAAAGGTGGTGTTATCACCAACCACAACTGGCAAAGCGATTTAGAGCTAATGGAAGAAACCATGGATATATTGACAGAAAAAAATGAACCCTTTTTCTCTTACATATTAACTGTTTCAGGGCACCTTCCTTACAATAGTAGACATCCAATTGCAGAAAAAAATATTGATATAATTAGAAATATTTTTATAGAGGAAGATAGAGAAATGCCAATAAACGATATTCTCTATTATCATGCGGCTAATTATGAATTGGATTTAGCTGTTGGATACTTAATGAATAGATTAGAACAAGAGAATATGGCTGATGATACAGTTATTATGATTTTTGGTGATCATTATGCTTATGGAATTGATCAAGGTGACATTGCTCAATATGATGAAACCAAGGAGTTAGATTCACCAATAAGTTTCCAAAGAGTTCCTATGATGATTTATCATCCTAACATAATTGCTAACGAAAAATCTCATGTTTTTGCATCTATTGATATAATGCCTACAGTTGCTAATATATTTGGTTTAGATTTAAACTATAAACCAATCCTTGGAAAAGATATCTTTGGCGATCAAAGACGTGCTGTATTTTTCTCTAATGGTAGTATTTTAACAGATAATTTCTTTTATGATTTAGAACTAGAAGAATACACTTTTTTCGATGATGAATTAACAGAGGAAGAGGCATTCATTTTTGTAAACGAATATATATATAGGCAATATATAAATCAAGCTATATTAGAAATTGATTATTTTAGAGTAAAGGAAAGATTAGGAGAATAAGTTTTAAGCGAAGTCTAATTAGACTTCGCTTATATAATAAATAGCTTAAATTATGAATGAATTCCATTTAGAGAGCATTATATATAAAGAATATAAATTAATTGTAAAAAACACAATACCTCAAAGAAGAATAAATGATAAAAATCATTTAGATTATGAGTGCTTAATTATACTTATATACTTTGGAGGTATTTTTTTACGGCAAGAAAACTAGAATAGGTTTAATTCTAAAGAAAAATTAAAAGGCTTAACTCCTAAACAAATTTAGAAATCAAGCCATAGTTTTAATACAATATTAAATTTCTTTACTAACATCAATTATATTTGTTATAAAACCGTTATATCTTATACCTTATAAATGGCATTGACATACAACGAGGGCCGCCTCTGCCTCGTGATAATTCACTTGAAGGCATTTTATGTATTTTTACACCAAGATTTTCTAAAATATCATTAGTTATATGATTTCTTTCATATACAATTACTTCTCCAGGCCTAATTACAATAGTATTAGCGCCATCATTCCATTGTTCACGATCACTAGCAACCGAATCATCGCCACCACAAGATATCAAAGAAATTTTTTTATTTAAATACTTAGAAAGTATTTTTTCTAATTTATCTTCTATAGGTTTAACCGATAACTTATTGTCTTTTGCTTTAGTAATTGCATATGCTTTAATTGTTCTTTCTAAATCATTATGCACTAAAAATTTATCATAATCAACTTGAGTGAAAACTGTATCTAAATGCATAAAAGCACGCTTCTTTGGAATATCAAAAGCTAAAATAGTATCAAAATCAGTTTTATACTGATAAAAGATATTCTTAGCTAATTTTTCAATAGCTGCTGGGTGTGTTCTTTGTGAAACTCCAACTGCGAGAATCTTTTCAGTTAAAACTAAAACATCTCCACCTTCTATTGTTGCGTTATTATATCTATCATAATATTTATCTACACCACTTATACCATATTTTGGATGATAATTAAAAATATATTCTGCATAAATCGTTTCTCGTGAACGAGTTGTAGAGTACATTTTTGAAATGCTCACACCTTCGCCAATAATAGTAAAAGGATCTCTTGTAAAATATAAGTTTGGCATTGGATCAGTAATAAATGGATAATCTCTAATATAATCTGATAAGGTTCTCTTAGTGAAATTAGGTATTTCTGTTTTTCTAATTCCTGCCATAGTTGTTTCAACCATTTCCTTAGTTGAATCCATATCATCTAAATATTTATATACAACATGTCTTAATGTTTCGCTTGTTACATTAGCTTCTTCAATAAACTGATTAAGAAATTTCTCTTTAATCTTAGAATCGTTATCAAGGGTTTCTTGTACTAAATCAACTAGATATAAAACTTCAACACCAGCATTTTTAAAAATCTTAGCAAATTCATCGTGTTCTTCTCTGGCTTTATCAAGCCAAGGTATATCATCAAACAATAACTGAGTAAGCCATTTAGGAGTTAAATTCTCTAACTCTCTTCCTGGGCGATGTAATAAAACTTTTTTTAATTCGCCTATCTCTGATTTAACCTTTAATAAACTCATCTAAATACCTCTTTCATTAATTATCAATCGGCTCAAATCGAGCTGTAAAATGTCTTAAAATTGGTGATTCATAAGTAAATTTCAAACCTTTTAGTTTCTTTGCTCTTTTATTTACTTTTATTAAACAATCAGCAACATAGTTTAAGTGTTCTAAAGTATAAGTCCTCCTAGGAATTGTTAAACGTAAAAATTCCTTATCAGCTTGAAGATTATCTTTAGTATCAGGATCTCTACCAAGCAATAAAGAACCTATCTCTACCGCTCTAATGCCACCTTCAATATATAACTCATTACAAATAACTTGGGCAGGAAATTGATCAAATGGTATTTGCGGAGCCATTCTACCACAATCAACAAACACTGCATGTCCACCTGTTGGATATTGAATAGGCACTCCAGCTTCTTTTAATAAATCGCCTAAATATCTAGATTCATCAATACGATATTTTAAATAATTTTCATCTAAAGCTTCTTCTAAACCTACAGCTAAGGCATCCATATCACGACCACTTAACCCACCATAAGTTGGAAATCCTTCCATAGGTATTATCCTAATTTGAGCTTTTTTAAATAATTCCTCATCATCTTTAATCGCTATTATACCGCCAATATTAACTAAGCCATCTTTTTTAGCGCTCATTAGGAAAATATCTGCTAAAGCAAAAGTTTCTAAAGCAATTGCGCGTATTGATTTATTTTCATAACCTTTTTCTCTTTGTTTAATAAAGAAACTATTCTCAGCATATCTTGCGCCATCTATTACAATAGGAATATTATTTTTTCTAGCAATACGATTAACTGCACGTAAATTTTCTAAAGAAACTGGCTGTCCACCAGCAGAGTTATTAGTTACAGTCATAATAATAGCTGCTATATTTTCTTTTTGTTTTTCTTCGATAATTTTTTCTAATTTTTCTAAATCAAAATTACCTTTAAAAGGATGATAGTTATCTAAATCAAAACATTCTTTTGTAACACAATCAAGGGCACGTCCACCTGCTAATTCCACGTGAGCTCTTGTTGTATCAAAATGAATATTCGAAATAACATACATTCCTTTGCGTTTTATTAATTCTGGAATAATAATTTGTTCAGCACCTCGTCCTTGATGTGCTGGAATTATATATTTATAGCCAGTTATATTTTTTACAACCTTTTCAAAACGATAAAAACTTCTAGATCCGGCATACGCTTCATCTCCTTGCATCATAGCTGACCATTGAAAATGACTCATAGCACCAGTTCCTGAATCAGTTAATAAATCAATATAAACATCTTCGCTTTTTAACTTAAACGGGTTATAACCAGCTTCCTTTAAACGGTTAATCCTTTGTGATTTACTTATTAATTTAATTGGTTCTACCATCTTAATTTTAAATGGAGGTAATTGATATTCTCTCATAGTATATTCTTGTAGGTATTCTACAAAACTCCTTTCAATCCAAATAGTTTCTAAATTAGTTACTATTTAATTATACAACATTTACCAACTTTCGTAAACGGTAAAAGAAAAAGGAAAAAAGCATCAGCTTTCTTCCTTTAAAGTTAAAAAATATGGTAAAGAAAATATGTGGCAATTGTCATTGTTGAAGATAAAAAAGTTCCCCATATTAAATCAATAATAGTAACATTTATCGGCCAATCTTTTAAAGTAGCTAAATTTGTTAAATCATAAGTTGCATAAGCCATAAAACCAAAAATAGCTCCAGCCAATAAAGCCTTAGGCAAATTTTCATCAACAACTCCTTGATAAATAAAAAATACAACCCCAAAAATAAAGATTAAATAGAAAACCCCTGCCGCAATAAAATTGGGCTTATCAGCCATTAAGTGACCAATATTATTCTTATAAAAATTCTTAGCAACCAGTCCTAACCAAATAGCATCTATCACTAAAAAAACTACAAAAGCAATTGCATACATTTTAATAAAATTACTGAATATCATTTTTACTCTCCTTTAATTTAAAGCATCCATTTTTTTTACATAATTATCAATATTAAACTTTCGTTCTAAACCATTGCTATTCATATATCTTAATTTACCAAATATCTTTCTTTCAAACCAGGCTCGATCATGTTTACCAAAGCACCAAGCTATTCCCGTATACCCATTCGGGGTTAAACCATCATAGAAATAATAATTATTAAGTGTTTTTGCTAGGTTAAACGCCTCTTCATAAGAACTTGTCCACTCAATAATTTTTTTGCACCAATACATACGCATATAAGAATGCATTCTTCCTAAAAAAACCATCTCTTTCATAGCTGCATTAAAATATTTATCATGAGTTTTAAAATTAATAAAATCATCTTTTGTGTATAAATAATCTCGCTTATCATTAGCGTGTATTTCCATTGTCTTATAAGCCCAATCTTCTGTCATATAAAAGAACTTATCATAGTTTTGATTATAATAGACATAATTATAAGCTAACTCTCTTCTCACAACTAACTCTTCGATAAAATCATCAAAATTATCTCCAAAAACATCACTTAAATAATTATAAATTGTAACTGGAGAAATAAAACCAAACTTCAAAAATGGACTTATTTGCGAGGTATAATTATTACTAGGGTCATTATGTAAATCATAATATTTTAGTTTATTATTTTTAAAATCTTTTAACCTTTCAAAAGTAGCCTTTTCTGCTTTTGTTTTCTTATAGTCATTTAAAACTTCTGCTTTATAATCATTTAATCGGCTCGTAATTTTCTTGCGAATTGTTCTCGCAGAATATTCTTCTTTGTCACTAGCAACTCGCACCGGAACAAATACATTACTTTCAACTTCTGTTAAAGAAAAATCATACTGATAAGCAAGTTTTTTAATTTTTAAAAGAAACTCAAAATCAAATTTTAAATATGCTTTATCAATAAAGACTTTATTAACATCAGTTAAAATACTTTGTAACTCCATATCTCGAGTAATTAGTTTTACATCTTCAGAAAAATCTTCTAATCTATTAGAAAGATCATCTGTTAAATCATAAAAATAATCAAGATTCCTTTGATTAATTTCATAAGGTTCAACAAGATAAATGAACAATTTCAAATTATTATCTCTAGCATAATTATAACTAAAATATAAAGAATAATTATTATTGATTCTAAACGATTTACTCATAAAATAAATAACTTTATTCTTACTATTATTTGCCTCAATAATTTTAAATAATCGATTTTTCATTAATCTTTAGGAAACCACGGAATAAAGGCATTTGTCTTGTCTGCGTATTCATCCCATCCATCATTTTTACTCATTTTTTTCTCTAACATAGGTACACCACTAACAAACCTTAATAAGAGAGTGATTATTAGCGGAGAAACTATTAAAGCAAATGGAGAATTTGTTCCTAAAACGAAAATAAATATTCCCCACCATAATAATGCTTCACCAAAATAATTTGGATGCCTTGTATATTTCCATAAACCATGCGTCATTAATTTTTGAGTTTTATTTTTATTTGCAATATGTTGTTTCAGTTGTCTATCGCCAATAACTTCAAACAAATATCCGATTAACCAAATGATTACACCAAGAATTAATAAAATTAAATAGGTATTTCTTGTTACTTCTACCATGTTTATATAAAACACACCGATTCCAACTAAATACATAAAAGCACCTTGTAACATAAATATTTGGAAAAAAGCTCTCAAAACAACCCATTTTCCCCATTCTTCTCGCCATTTTTTATAGCGAAAATCTTCTTCTTGATATGCATTTCGCTTTAAGATATGATAAAAAAGCCTTAATCCCCAAAAACTCACCATAATATTTACAATGATTTTTTCTATGGTTAAAACTGAAGTATCGCCGATAAAAAACAAAGCCCAAGCAACCAAAACAAAACCTAGTCCCCAACCAATATCGACAATGCTATTATTTTTTATAATAGTAGCTACTATAAAAAACACTATAAAATAACCAAGAATTATTAATAATGCTTCGCCAATTATTAATTCCGAAAAACTAAAATCAAACATCATACCACCCCTATTTTTTTATATAACCTATCGCTACAGATCCTTTACCGCTGTGAATAGCTGTAGCGCTTGATACCACGCTTACATATTCTGGCTCTTTTCCAATTAAATCTGTAAATATTTGTTTATATTCTTCTAACAATTTTGGGTTTAAGCAATGAATCAAAGCATAAGAATCAATTTCATTCTTTTCTAAATCTTTCTTAACATAATTAACGATTTTTTTAGTTATTCCTTTTTGTGACAATGCAAAACCAAAAGCCGAACCTTTACCCGTTTCACTTAAAGTCATTATTGGTCTAATTTTAAAGAACATTCCAATCTTACCAATTGCCTTAGGAAGTCTTCCGCTCATTGTGGCATATTTAAATGTTTCTAAACAAACCAAAATTTCTGTTTTAGTTTTTATTTTTTCTATTTCACTTACAAGTTCTTCAACTGCTAAGCCTTCATCAAGCATTTCAACTGCCTTTTTAACCAGCAACCCTTGAGAAACGCTATTATTATAAGAATCAATCACAAAGATATTTTTGCCTTTATCGACTAATTTATCTGTTTCGATTTTAACTGCTTTATAAGTTGCGCTTAACTTATCAGCAACTAAAATCACCACAATATTTTTATAATTTAATAATAACTTAGAAAACAAATCATTTATATACTTGATTGTAGGTGTTGATGTTGTTGGATATTCTTCACCAGTTTCAATCATATCAAATAATATTTCGTTATTAATTGTAAGTTTATCATAATAGGTTACATCATTAATAGTTATATTTATCGGCAAAATAGCTACATCATTTTCCAACAAATATTCTCTATCTATATCAGCTATAGAATCAGTAACTATGACTGTATCTTTTTTACTCTTCTTAAATGCAATATCTTGAATCATATCATCAACCTTTTGGGAAATAATTTTCCCAAAAACAGTTATTCTTTTAAAAACTAATTCTGGTTTATCAGTATGAATATGAACTCTAAACATATGAGTTCCCATAACTACAACTAAACTGTCGCCTAAATCCTTTAATGCTGATTTTATTTCAGTTTCACTTACATCTTTATATTCAACTAAACCTTCAGTACAATATCTATAAGAGACTTTTTCATCAAAATCATGAGTATAGTCAATATTTAATTCTTCAAAATCAAGTTGCTCAATTTCCTCTTCATTAAAGTAACTATTAATACCTTTTAAAAACAAAACAAATCCTAAAGCACCACTATCCACAACATTATTTTTCTTTAAAACAGCTAATTGTTCTTTGGTTCTTTCTAAAGATAACTCAGCTTTTTTAAATGCCAATTTAAAATAATCTTGGATACTTTTTACTTTTGTAAGTATATTTTTTAACCCTTCAGCCCAATCTTTAATAACGCTTAACATAGTTCCTTCTACTGGACTACTTAATGATGAATAAATGTATTTAACACTATTTAACGCCATTTCCGTAAATTCATTAATTGATACTTTATCTTTATTAATAGCGGTCATTCTCAAACCATTTACAAATTGTGCAAAAATAATTCCACTATTCCCTCTAGCTCCTATTAATGCAGAATCACTAATTGAATCTAATGTTTTCGCGAATGAATCACTTACTTCAGATTCGCGAGATATAGTTTGCATAGTATGAACTAGATTATTACCTGTATCTCCATCAGGAACTGGAAAAACATTAATGTCATTTAATAATTTTCTTTCTTGAATTACAAAATTAGTTCCATAATTAAACATTTGATATAAATCTTTACCGTTTAAATATTCCATAGGTCACCTCATAAATAACAGAATTTTTATGTTTGCATTATACCATAAACAAAAGTTCATTAAAACGAATTTACTTTTATATTTTTTTATTTAATCATTTTTTATGCAATTATTAAAATAATATGCTAAAATATAAACAATTAAATAAAGGAGGATTTTGTATGGAAGAAAATGTTTTTGAAAAATTAAAAATGTTTAACATCAAAATGGGAATCTTACACCTTATTCAAGGTATTGTAATGTTAATATTAGCATTTACAGTTATCGAAGCAGCTGGAGTATACGCACCAACAATTACCGTTTCATTTCTAGAATACGATATCGCATCTGAAAGTTTAGTTTCAGGAAACAAAGACTTATTTGGTTTGCCTTTCGCAGTTTTAGTAGCTTTATTCTTATTTATTTCTGCAATTGCTCATGCGATTATATCTATTCCCAAAAAGACAAACAATATTTATAACGAAGATCTTAAAAAGGGTATAAACAAATTTAGATGGTATGAATATTCTATTAGTTCTTCAATAATGATAGTTCTAATTGCTACATTATTTGGAGTATATGATATTTCAACCTTATTACTTATATTCTTTATAAATGCATCTATGAATTTATTTGGTCTTTTAATGGAAAAAATGAATTCTGGAAAAGAAAAGAAAGATGTTAATTGGGCGCCATTTATTTTTGGTTCTATTGCCGGAATAATTCCTTGGATTGTTATTATAATCCAAATGGGAGCTACTCCAGCAGTTGACCAAATCCCAGGTTTTGTTTGGGCTATTGTAATTGCATATTTTATAACTTTTAATACCTTTCCTGTGAATATGATTTTGCAATACTTAGGTGTTGGAAAATGGAAAGATTACCTTTATGGTGAAAGAGTTTATATTATCCTTAGCTTAGTAGGAAAAACACTACTTGCATGGTTAGTATTCTTTGGAACAATGCAACCACAATAAATTATATACATAAAGAGAAAAGGAATGATTTTGATCATCCCTTTTTTATATATCTAATGCTAATTCTTTAATTTTTGCGATTTGTTCTCTTGAACCAACGACAATTAAACGGTCCTCTACATTTAATAATTCATCAGCTTTGGGATTAAAAACAATCCTTTCTTCTTCTCGTCTTATTGCTAAAACAATTAATCCAACTTTATTTGAAATATCAGCTTCTCTTAGTTTTTTGCCTGCTAAATCAGAATCTTTTTTAACTATTACTTCTTCCATATTTATCGACATATTTTTGGCATCAATAATATTATCCACAAACAATTGAACCTGCGGACTAATCATTAATTGTGCCATTTTCTTTCCACCTATTTCATCAGGCGAAACCACTTTATTTGCACCAGCTAAAATAAGTTTCCTTTCAGCGGTTTTATCATGAAATCTTGATATAATATGTAAATCTTGATTAAGCTGTCTTGAAGTTAATACAATAAAAACATTTTCAGCATCTGTAGCCAAAGTAGTAATTAATCCTTTGGCTTTTTCAATATTGGCTTTTTGTAATACTTCTTCTTTATTTGCGTCACCTAATAAATATAATATATTCATTTCATTTAAAACATCGGTTTTTTCTGGATCATTTTCAATCACAACATAATCGACATTTCTTTTTTGAAATTGTTTAATTACATTTATGCCTGTTTCACCAGCACCACAGATAATATAATGGTTGTTTAACTCACTGATATTTTTCTCCATTTTTTTAATCCTCCAAAATTTTCTAACATCACCTTCACTAAAGAAATTAATAATACCTTTAACTAAAAAACCTACCATTCCAACACTGACTATAATAAAAACTATGGTAAACCATTTCGCCGCATTATTCATCTCTGTAACTTCTTTATATCCAACAGTCGAAATTGTTATTACACTCATATATAAGCTATCAAGAAAATTAATATCTAAGATCAATGAATAACCAATAGCAGCGCCAATCAAAATTAATACCATTAGCGCTAACCAAATAAACAATTGTTTTATTTTCATAATTTTCCTCCACATAACCTACTAATATTATATCACTGATTAATTATCTTTAAAACAAACCTTAATTAAATCTTTTTTAAATAGATATACATATTTTTGTTTTTTGGTTTTGTTTTAATAAAAGCAAACTTATGAAATAAATTAATAGCTTTTTGATTTTGTTTATAACATACAAGTGAAATGGTTTTTGCTTTCCCAAAAGGAAAATCCGAAATAAAATCTATTACTTTCTTTAACGCTAATTTGCCATATCCTTTCCCTTGAAAAGATTCTTCAATAATTAAAGCATCAATCATATATGAATTTTCAGTTAAATTATATACTTCTTCAAATTTGGGAATATAAACAACTTTAGAAAAACCTATTAGTTGTGAATTAAAATAAATCGCCATACTAATATCTAGATTTTTCTCCCTTAAATTAACATACGATTCAGCCATAAATACCGAGATTGGTTGAATATATTTTGTTTGCTCGTGCTTAGGCTTTAAAGCCACTACATCCCAAAAATTACTCCAATTGATTGGTTTAAGTTCAATCATATTATTCGCCAATAATTTTTATTAAAACTCGTTTTCGTCTCTTACCATCAAACTCACCATAAAAAATTTGTTCCCAAGGACCAAAATCAAGTTTCCCGTTAGTTATCGCACAGACAACTTCTCTTCCCATAATTGATCTTTTTAAATGAGCATCAGCATTATCTTCATAAGTATTATGATGATATTGACTGTATGGTTTCTCAGGAGCTAATCTTTCTAGAAATTTATCAAAATCTTTGTGTAATCCACTTTCATCATCGTTAATAAAAACACTCGCAGTAATATGCATTGCATTCACAAGCACAATCCCCTCTTTTATTTTGCTATCAAAAATACATTTTTCAACTTTTCTAGTAATATTAATTAATTCTCTGCGCTTTTGTGTTTCAAACCATAGTTCTTCTCGATAAGAATACATAATTTAAACCTCCTCATAAGATTTCTAAAAACCGTTTAGATAACATACAAACTTCGCTTTCCTTGCATAATTTATTTAATACAAATAAAATAATTGTAGTAATA
>JAGYOE010000031.1 GCA_018399755.1 Bacilli bacterium | reverse complement strand
AATATACCCAGGAGATATATCATCTAGTGAAAAATTTTCATCTGGTTGTTCAGTTGTTGCATAAAGTCTAGCAGCTTCTTCAATATTGATCCATTCAGCTTCTGCAGCTTTTTCCCTTTGTCTTTCAATTAAATTTCCTATTGTAGGTACTGCAATAGCTGCAATAATACCTAAAATAACTAATACAGCAATTAATTCTACAAGTGTAACACCGCGTTTATTCTTTAATAATTTTCTCATTTTTCTCTCCTTTATAATATTTTATTTATATTTTCGGATAATATTTATACTTTATTTTATCACATCTAGACAAAAAGTCAATAATTCTTAGATTTGACCCCCTAGTGAAATCATTGGTAACATAATAGCTAAAATCATAATTCCAATAATAGTATAAACAAATAATAACAGTATTGGTTGGATAGCGCCTTTTAATTGAGCGACTCTTAAATCTGATATGCCATTATAGTATTTTGCTAGATTTTTCATTAATTTAGGAATATCACTTGTTTGTTCTCCAGTAGCTATCATTTTTGACATTATCGGGTCAATATATGAACTTTCTTCAAATGCTTTAGCAAAAGGCTTGCCATCTTCAATATAGTCTAGAGTGTTTTGAATTATATTTTTGTATACTGAATTTTTTAAGAATCCGTGTATTGTCTTTAATGCATATTGAGGATTCACTCCATTTGATAGCATTTGTGATAAGGCATTTGCAATCATAATTTGATTGTGCATTTGTATTAGTTTACCTATTAGAGGTATTTTTAAGATAAATCTTGTAAGAAAATCATGAAATTTAAAATAATATTTATTTAGTAAATAAGTGGTTAGAATAATTATTGATAAAATTATAATGATATGAAAGATGTAGTTTTCAAAAAATACTCCAGCATCTAAAAAGAATTGCGTTATCGGTGGTAAAGTTGCATCTTCAAATGATGCAAATAAAACGGTAATATTTGGGAAAACAAATAGCAACATTCCCACGGCTACTAAAATAGCCGCAATAAAATAAACAAGAGGCATTCTAATAGCGCCTTTTATACCATTTGCTATTTCTATTTGCTTTTCATAATAATCGGCCATTTGCATAACCATATTAGGCAAATCTCCACTTATTTCTCCAACTTCAATCATTCTTATTAATAGTTTAGGAAATTCTTTTGGCTTTTTTCCAAGGGCTTTAGAAAAAGAATGGCCATTATATACTTCTTGGTATAGTTCAAAATATAGTTTTCTAAGATTTTTACTATCTTTTTGCAAGGCAAGTAATTCTAATGCTGATAAAATGTTAACTCCTGATTTTAGTAATGAGCCAAGTTGTTTTAAGAAAAAGACTAATTCTTTTTGTTTTAGTAGTGGTCCGATTGTAATATTGTTAATAGATGTAAATATATTACGATATTCTTTGATTTTAATAATTTTATAATTTTTTGTTTCTAAATATTTTTTACAAATATCACGATTTAAGGCTTCTATTTTTCCATTTATGGTTTTACCATCTTTATTAGTAGCTGTGTATTTAAAATTTCTTAACTTCAAATAACTCACCCACTATTCTTTTGTGACTTTCATAATTTCTTCTAAAGTAGTTAGTCCATCTTTAACTTTATTTAGTCCAGCTTCCATTAAAGGAACGAGACCTTCTTTTTTAGCTTGAGCTTCAATTTCGGAATTAGAAGCACTTTGCGAAATAAGTTTTTCCATTGCTTTTGAAATAGGTAGGATTTCAAAGATTCCTACTCTACCAGCATATCCTTTATAATTACAAGAAGGACAGCCTTTTGGATGTTTGAGTTTATCAATATTAATATTGAATTTTTCAAAGGTTTCTTTTTCTGAAGTTGTTGCTTCTACATTATATGCACATTCTGGACATAGTTTTCTTACAAGTCTTTGAGCAATTATTCCGGTAAGAGAAGAACCGATTAGAAATGGTTCAATTTCCATGTCTAATAGTCTTGAAATCGTCTTGACAGCACTATTAGTGTGAATTGTGGATAACACAAGATGTCCTGTTAAACTCGCTCTAATGGAAATCTCGGCTGTTTCAACGTCTCTGATTTCGCCAATCATAATAATGTTTGGATCCTGTCTTAAGATTGATCTTAAAGTATTTGCAAATGTTAAATCAACTTCAGGTTTAATTTGAACTTGATTAATTCCTTCAACTTTAATTTCAACAGGATCTTCAACAGTAACAATGTTTACTCCTGGTTCGTTTAATTCATTTAGACAAGCATAGAGAGTTGTAGTTTTTCCTGATCCGGTAGGCCCACTAACTAAAATTATTCCATTAGGATTAGATATCATTTCTCTTATTTGTTTTTCACCAGTATTTGTTAATCCTAAGGAATCGATTTTATTTAAAGTAGAAGAGATATCTAATAATCTCATCACAACTTTTTCGCCTCTTACTGTTGGCAAAGTAGATATTCTTAAATCAAGATTTTTTCTTTGAATCAAAGTTTGGATTCTCCCGTCTTGAGGAACTCTGCTTTCAGTTATATCCATACCTGCCATTACTTTAATTCGACTAATCATTTGTTTATGTATTTTAATTGGCAGTTCTCTAACGACATCTAAAACCCCATCAATTCGATAGCGTATTAATACCTTATCATCTAATGGATCAATATGAATGTCACTAGCTCGTTGAAAAACAGCAGAAGTCAATATTTGGTTAACCAATTTAACCATAGGTGTTGTGGCTTCATCCGTATCTCCGTTTTCTTCTTCATCAAAGACAACATCTTGTTTAATACCTAATGCTTCTAATGTTCTAGTAAAGCCATAGTATTTTTCGATTTGCGTGATTATATCATTTTTTGGGGCTGAAAAACTTACGGGTCTTAAACCAGTCAATAAACGCAATTTTTCAATAACATCAAAGTCTAGAGGATCAGAAGTAACAAAATAGAGTTTCATCTCCTCTATCTTAAACGGGATTATTGTATGTCTCCGACAAAACTCTTCATCGATTAGTTTTAAAACGTCTTCATCAATTGTCATATTTTGTAAAGAAACGCGCTTAACACCAGTACTTGATTCTAATGCTTTGAGTATTTGCATTTCAGAAGCAATTCCTAATCTAACAAGCGTCTCGCCTAGTCTTTCATTTTCTTTTTTTGCTTTTAAGGCTTTATTAAGTTCGGTTTTTGTAATGATTTCTTTTTCTAAAAGAATATCGCCAATACGTTTGAGTGCCATCTAATCACCTGCCTTTGTAATTATGTTTTCAGATATAATCTCTGTAGTTGGGGAAAATTTTATGTAGAATAAAATGATAGTTTCTGTAGAACTATCGGATTTGGTAATCGTTCTAACAAATTTATGTAAACTACCATTTAATCCGTTTTCCAGAAGTTTTTGATAGATTATTTCTGTATCTGTTTCATCGACTTTATAAGTTATATCATCTAAGGTTGGATCATCGATTATTATTGTATCATATGGTATAGATTTAACGATTTCTTCAATATCATAACTATTAACATAGGGCATACCTTGTAGCATTAGCTTAATTGTGTTGGAATCAATAGTTTCTATAACAAATTTATAATTTTGATTAAAGTTATTATAAAAAGAAAAATCAAAGTCATTAGCTTTTAGTATTTTTACATTCATACTTTCATTTGCCCAATTAGGCATATGATAATATGGTTGAAAAACATAATTGGTAAAATGACTTTCCAAAGTTAAATCTTGCATCATAGAAGCTAAAAAGCTCAAAGACTCATTGCTAATATTATAATCTGAGAGGTTACTTAACAATGAAAACTGCTCTAAAGAATTAATTTCTATTTCATCAATTTGCGATAATTGATTAATTATAGTTTGATTGGTAGTAGAATATGTTTTTTCTAAGATTATCGCTTCAATTTCACTAAAATAATCAGTTAGTGAAAAGGAAGAAAAATAATCAAGTTTGCCTAAATTATTTTCAATATCGCTAATTAAATTATTTAAATTAATAGAATTAATAACTTCAGCACTAAAATTATCTTTTAGACTAGTTTCAAAATCATTTGTATCAATTACTGAAAAATAGGCTAGGTTGTTATTGTCTTTAGAGATATTATCTATGGTTTCTTCTGAGAGAAATTCAAACTGCGAAAAGTCTAACTCATAACTTATATTTTGATAATTAATCTGATATTCAGCTTCAGAGATAAATTCAGAAATTGTCTGATCTAAGCGATTTTCATAATCATTATCTTGATTTCCTAAGTAAATATGTCCAACTCTAGTTGATTCCAAATTGGATTGAATTCTGAATTCAGATAGTATCACAATTGAAAATATAATTGAGATTAATAGGATAATAAGAGATATAAAAAAAATTAAATTGTTCTTTATCCAGCGTTTAGTTTTTCCCAAGTTAATCCCTCCTAATAATCTAATTATATCAAAAATCAAGGTTAATTAATTAGTTTTTTTTAATTTCATTCAACTTTTTCGTTATTTATTATATAATATAAGAGAAATATGAGTTATAAGAAAGAGGTGAAGTTAATGTCATTATTAAATAAAAAAGCTATAACTTTGGTTGAAACATTAGCTTCAATCATTATTATTACCTTTGTTTTCACCTCTGTATTAACTATTATAGTAAATGTTAGAAAACAAACTGCAGCTATGAACGATAGAGTCGTAGCTGTTAATGTTGCTAGAACGATTAGGGATGATATTGAATCTAACTATCAATATAATGATTTAGAAACTCTTATCTCTGATAATGATTTAATAATTACAAGCGATAATTGTGGAGATTTTCCCTTGACAAATATTTGTGAGTTATTTAATTATTCGATTGATGAAAAAACTTTTTCTGATAATGTTACAATAACTTTTTTTCAATCAACCACGCAAAGTGTTGATTATGGGGTTATTCATTTTAATATAGATATTGTTTATTTTGGAGAACGCAATATTATAATTGAAGGTTTGATTTATGAATAAAAAAGGATTAACTATAATTGAATTGTTGGCTGCTCTAATTATCCTTGGATTAGTGGCTTCTTTAGTTGGCTTACTAATATCATCTTTTCAAAATGCAAATACTTCAATTAATGATGAAGGAAAAGCTAATATAGAAGCAACTCTATTAATAGCTAATGTTCGTAATGATTTAAATGAATTTAATCCGACAAACTATCGAGAGTGTACAAGTGATAATTGTATTATTTTAGAAAAACATTTTGCATATACTTATAGCGAAGTAGATACTTCAATTATTCTTGATGTTTATGATCCACCACTTGAATATAGATTAGAATTTTTAAATTCAAATCTTTTATTAAATGGAGATATCTATGACCTTGAATATTTTTCTTTAGGGGATGACTTTTCGATTACATTTTCTGTTAATGCTAATAATGATGTAACAATACATATAGATTTTTCTTTAGTCTCTGAGTCAAAATCATATGAATTTTCAATGTCATATGTTTTTGAAATTCAAGCTGTTCCAGAATAGAGGTGATTAAAATTAACTTAATAAAAGATAAAAAAGCAATGTCTTTACCTGCTATGCTAGGAATTGTTATTTTTGTGATAGGTAGTGTATTAGGGTTGTTATCATATGCTGTTTTTCAAGCAAATTTAATTCAAAAAAATATTGAATACTCTGAGGAATATGTAAATACTGTTTCTGATATTGAGGCAATTCAAAGAATAATCGCTAGAAATCAGTTAACTGATGAAACTGAAATTAATAATTTATCTTCTTATTTTAATTTAAGTTTAGAAAAACTTTCTGCTGGTATTTATCGCTTTTATCGACCTTTAGATTCAGTTGATCGTACTTTATCGGGTTATTTAGCACCTGAGACTACAACTATTCAAACTTATGAAGAAATTTTTCAACATACTGGAACTGACGAGGATTTTGAACTAAGTCCTTTAATTAACGCAACGACAATGTTAGCTGAATATAGCAATGAATATTTAACAGAACAATTTCCTGGAGTAGTTATAGATGGAGATTTTTCAAGTTTTCAAGGGATAGTTGATTTTTACCGAACACTGACAAATGATTACTATAGTTTAGAAAACTCTAGTTATATTGAAAACCAAGTAAATCCAACTATCAATGATTATATTTTTATTGATGGAGATGTTTATTTAAATAATCAGGATTTAACTATTGCTGATCAGTATACTTTGGTGATTGATGGGAATTTAGTTACTAACAATAATTGTAATATCACTGGTAATATTATTATAAGTGGCTACTTAGATATTCTTGAGAAAAAGAAGGAAAGAAATATTATTGGTACATTTTATGTTGATGGAGATATTGATATAGCAATGTCTACTAATATTGGCTCTTCTACAAGGCCAAGTTTTATGATAACAAATGGCAATGTTTATTTAGATAATAAGATTATTATTTATGGTTATTTTATTGCTAATGATTTTTCTGGACAACAAGGTAATAATTTTATAACTGGTGGTGTCTATACTATCGAAGATCCACAAGTAAATGAAAATAACTTAGAAAAACCTAATGAAAATTTAACTAGTGAAGATTTGGCATCTTATGGAATTACAACTACAATTATAGTAGAATCTGAATCAGGGGAAACTACATTTACGTATACAGAACCAAAATTTGAGTGAGGTGTGATTTAATGTTTATCAAAAGAGTATTGTTTAGGATTTATCAAAAAATAATGTATTTATTGTCCTTTTTTATATCCTTTAAAGAACCAGAAGTAGTATTTGAAGCAAATGCTATTTTTAGAATTTCTGGAATATTACAAAGGAAAGAAATTAATGAAGTTTTTATAGTGACTGATGAATTTTTAGCAACAACAAAATCTTTTAAAGCTTTTCTAAATAATTTAAAAGAAAGAGGGATAAATTTTTATATTTATGATAAAACTAAACCTAATCCTTCAATTAAATTAATTGAGGATGCTTATTATGAGTATAAAAAACAAGGTTTAGAGGCAATAATTGCTTATGGGGGAGGCTCGGTTATTGATTTAGCAAAAGTTGTTGGCGCAAAAGTAGCTAGGCCTAAAAAAGCAATAACTAAATTTAAGGGAACGCTTAAAATATTAAAAAAGATTCCTTTATTAATTGCCGTTCCAACTACTATAGGGACTGGTTCTGAAGCAACTTTAGCTGCGGTAGTATCGAATAAAGAAACTCAAGAGAAATTTGCGATTATGGATTCTGTGTTAATGCCAAAATATGCTATTTTAGATGTTGAGATTGTTAAAACACTTCCAAAGAAGTTGATTGCAGAAACTGGAATGGATGCTTTAACTCATGCAATTGAAGCATATATTGGAAAAGCAAATACAAGAAAAACCAAAAAGGCTGCAATAGAAGCAATTGAATTAATTATGAATAATTTAACAAAGGCATATGATTATGATTTGGAAGCTTTAAAGAATATGCAAATAGCGGCTTATAAAGCTGGTGTTGCATTTACTAGAGCCTATGTTGGCAATGTTCATGCTATTGCTCATACAATTAGTGGATATTATGATAAAGGGCATGGTTATACGAACGCAGTTATTTTGCCGTTTGTTTTAGAATATTATGGTAAATCTATTGAAAAGAAATTAGGTCAATTAGCTGATGTATTGGAATTATCTTCTGTGGATGATAATCATGTTAAATCAAGATTATTTGTTGATGAAATTTTAAAATTACGTGCAAAATTAAATATAGATAATGATTTTAATGGTTTAATAAAATCAACCGATATTGAAGGAATGGTAAATAATGCTTATAACGAAGCAAATCCACTATATCCTGTGCCAATGATTTTTAATAAAAATGATTTTAGAAAACTATTTAATAAAATTAATGGAAAATAAGTAATCTATATCGATATTTCCTTGACATATCTAGCAATATTTCGATATACTAAAAACTAACAATAGCTTTTAAGTATGAAAGGATGTTGAGATACCTTGAATAAGAAATATGGAGCTATACTATTTTTTATATTAATATTTATTTTTTGGTTTGTTTTATCTTTTGAAATTAGTATTACGATAGCCGTTATTGGTTTTTTAGTTTCTTCAATGGTTGTCTTCTTTAATTATGATTTGATTTTTAACAGTCAAGAAATAACAAAATTAACTATCAGAACAATTGTGCGCTTTTTTGTTCTGATTTTTATTTTAGTTATAAATATTATTAAATCCAATATTGAAGTAGCTAAAATTGTTTTGAGTAAAAAGATGCCAATAGATCCTGGTTTTGTTAAAATTAAACAAAAGTTAAAGAAGGAATTAAATCAAGCCTTATTTGCAAACGCAATTACTTTAACCCCTGGGACTCTAACTGTTGATATGAACCATGAAGAGATTGTTGTTCATGGGCTGGTAAAAGAAAAGGTTAAACATCTAGAAGGTAGTAGTTTAGAAAAAGCCTTTTTAGATTTAGAGGAGAAAAAACATGATTGAAACAGCGGTATTAATAGCTACAATTATATTAATATTACTTACTTTTGCTGGTTTATATAGGGCTATTGTAGGACCTACTGTAGAAGATAGAATTGTTGCGATAAATATGATATCTACTAAAGTTACTACAATCATTGTAATGATTGCCTTAATAACTTCGCAAATGTTTTTTGTTGATGTGGCATTAGTTTATGCACTCTTAGGTTTTATTACGACTATTGGTTTAGCCAAACTTTTAATGAAAGGAAAATTAGGAAAATGATAGTAGTAGATATTATAATAATTTTATTTTTATTATCAGGTACGTTTTTCTTTTTTGTTGGAGTGGTTGGTCTGTTAAGAATGCCTAATGTTTTTACAAGAATGCATGCTACTACAAAATGTGACACTATGGGCGCTGGTTTAATTTTCGCAGGATTGATTATGTGGCAAGGTTTTAGTTTTATTTCAGCTAATATTTTATTGATCTTAATTTTTGTTTGGTTAACTAATCCTACAGCTGCTCATGCAATTGCTAAGACCGCATATAAAAGAATGGAAGATAGTTTAGAGATAGAGGATAGTGAATAGATATGGTTATATTAAATATTGTAATAATTATATTTCTAATAACCTGTGCATTAGCAATTGGAAAAATTAAGGATTTGATTGGAGCTGTAATTTTATTTTCAGCTTATTCTTTAGTTATGTCAATTTTATGGCTTATCTTAAATACTCCGGATGTTGCGATTACTGAAGCCGCTATTGGCGCAGGAGTAACTTCAATTTTATTCTTTGCGGTTATTAGTAAAACGAAGAGGTATGAAAAATGAAAAAGACTATAGCAAATGTATTGTTTTTAATTTTATTCGTCATACTAGTTATTGGCATATTACAAATGCCAACAACTGCCTCGACTAATGCGCCTGCATATAACGATATTGTTTATCACTATATAAATAACGGGGCAACTGATACAAATGCAGTTAATTTAATAGCTGCTATTTTAGCTGATTATCGAGCGTTTGATACACTTGGGGAAACAATTGTATTGTTTACTTCAGTTGTGGCGGTTGGATCGGTGCTTCGTTCAACAAAATATGATAAGGAGGCAAAGGAAAATGAATGATATTATTATTAAAAATATTACAAGAATTGTGATTCCTTTTGCTCAAGCTTATGGTATATTTATTATTTTGAATGGACATATTTCTCCTGGTGGAGGTTTTGCTGGCGGTGCTATTATTGGGACTAGTTTAATATTATATACTTTAGTATTTGGCAGAGAAAAAGGGAAGAAGAAGTTTTCTCATAAGATGTCGGAAATTGCCGAAAGTGGCGGAATTATGATATTTGTATTAATTGGTGTTATTGGAATTATTATGGCTGGCAGCTTTTTAGCCAATCAATCTGCGGGATTTCCACAAGGAGAACTTGGAAATATTTTATCAGGTGGTTTTATTCCGATATTAATGATTGCTATTGGGATTAAGGTTGCATCAACAATGATTTCATTATTTAATATATTAATTGATGAGGAAAAAGTATGAAAGAAATAATAGATATTATTGTAGAAAATATTAATTATATCGGCGCTATAGCATTATTTTTAATTGGATTGAGAATCGTTGTTATTCATACAAACCTTATTAAAAGAATAATGGGATTGAATATTATGGGGACTGGAGTATTTTTGTTTTTTGTAGCAATCGGAAATGTTACAGGAGGAGTAGTGCCAATAGTTGATCCTGAAAGCGCAAATGTTATTTATATTAATCCTTTACCTTCAGTATTTATTCTTACGGGTATTGTTGTTGTTGTATCGATTACAGTTTATTCTTTAAGTTTAGTTATAAGAATATATGAAAACTATAATACTATAGATCAAAAGGAATTATCTGATTTAATAAGCGAGGAAAACAATGATCATTGAACAATTACCAATTATTAATTTACTCTTATTTTTATTTATGGCTTTAATAATTCCATTATTAAAAAGAAAACCTTTTAAAATCACACTTATACTTGGTTTTATTGTTTTAATATTGGTTTTTATCTCTTCAGGATATTTACTCTGGTATGTAAATAATGTTGAAATAATTTCATATACTTTTGGTGGACATGAAACTAGATTTGGAATTGAATTTTTAGTTAATCCTTTTTCTGCTTTATTTACAACAGTTATTTCTGGATTGGCTTTGATTATTTATGTTTATTCTAGTGGCGATAAAACAGAAGGTATTGAAAAAAAGGAATTTGGAAGATACTATGTTTTGTTGTTTATTTTGTTATTGTCAATGTTTGGGATTCTTTATACAAATGATTTATTTAATACCTATGTTTTTATTGAAATTCTATCTATAACTACTTGTGCAATTATCTCAATTAAAAAGAAAAAGGATACTTATACTTCAGCCTTTCGTTATGTAATGATGAATGAGATAGGGTCTTTATCGTATTTGTTTGGGGTTGCTTTAATATATATGGCAACTGGTTTTACTAATATTACTTTAGTGTCTGAAAGCATTCAGACTGCTTTTAGTGCTTATCCATTTAATATAATTATTGCTTTAGGATTTATGATTATAGGTTTAGGAATCAAGGCAGCAATCTTTCCTTTTCATATATGGTTACCAGATGCACATTCAAGTGCGCCTAGTACATCAAGCGCAATTCTTTCTGCTATAGTTATTAAAGTTTATTTATTAGTAATGGTAAAAGTATTGTATTCTGTTTTTGGTTTAGATATATTAGTTGAAATGAATATACCAATTATTTTGCTAATTCTTTCAGCTACTGCAATGATTTTAGGTTCTGTTTTTGCGATTGCCCAAAAAGACGTTAAACGAATGCTTGGGTATTCTTCAGTAGCACAGGTAGGATACATTTTACTTGGTATTTCACTTCTATCTTTAGCTGGTTTAGAAGCGGCATTTTTCCATATTATTTCTCATGGATTGATGAAAACTGCATTATTCTTGTCAGTAGGTGAAATTATTTTCTATAAGAAAACTAGAAAAGTAAATGATTTTGATGGTATGGGCTTTATTATGCCGGTTGCTATGGGGGTTTTTAGTATAGCTGCTTTAGGTATGATCGGGTTGCCTTTAACTAGTGGATTTATATCAAAGTTGAATTTAGGTATAGCTGTATTAGAAAACAACTATGTAATCTTTTTGGTAGTTTTAATATTAAGTAGTTTATTGAATGTTATCTATTATTTACCAATAATAATCCTAGCATTTTTAAGAAATGAAAAATACCATTATCGTATGACAACTATAGAACACACTCCAAAAACGATGATTACACCATTAATTTTCTTAGCTATTTTAATTGTAGCTTTAGGGTTATTTCCAAATGTTATAATGCCTGTAATTGAATCAGCCGCTAAAACACTAATCCCATAATATATACGAGGTTAAAATGAAAATTAGACGCATGAAAATTTTTGATAACATGGTTAAAGCTAATTCAGTATTAGTTGGTTTAGCTTTATTTTTGTTATTGGTTTTTGTGGGATATGCTAGCAATTGGTTTCAAATTAAGAATAGTTTTTTAGATTCAAATTTTTATGATTTAATTTTAAATTCTACTTTTATTAACTACAGTGTATTAATAGTGATTGGAATACCTTTGTTAGGAACGATTATTGAATTAATTGTTGCGAAAAAATCAATAGATAACCGAGATAAATCTGTTATCTACATGGGTTTTTTAACTTTAATTATTGTAGTTTTTTTATATCCATTTGCTTTAGCTGATGTTATTTATCTTGAAATCCCGGGAATTTTGAAATTGGGTATGAGTTTTAGGGTAGATATGTTAGCTTATACAGTTTTGCTTTTATCTGCTTTTATCTGGTTTTTTGTAATGATTTATGCTCATGAGTATATGAAAAAAGAAGAGAAGAGCACGAGATTTTTCTTTTTTCTTGGTTTAACATATAGTTCGGTTTTAGGTGCGATAATTTCTGGTGATTTATTAACAATGTTTTTGTTTTTTGAAATTATGACTGTTGCTTCGTATATGTTAGTTATTCATGGACAAAATGATGCTTCATATAAAGCTGGCTATAATTATATCATTATGGGACTTATCGGT
>JAGYOE010000030.1 GCA_018399755.1 Bacilli bacterium | reverse complement strand
GATAGCAGAAAGTTCTAACTTACAAGCAGACTTAGACGCAGCACAAATATTAGTTACAGCATTACCAGCTGGAACAGAAAAAACCACTCTACAAAATCGCCTTGATGCAGTTCAAGATATAATAGATGATCTAGCGGCAACTTCTGTTGATAACTTAATTCTAGCTATACCAAGTACTGGAGAAATTTCTTTAACAGATAGTAATCAAATAGAATCCGCAAGAACTGCATATGAAGCATTAACGCCTTTCCAAAAAACATTAGTTGAATATGAAGCACTATTAACTTCAGCTGAGACTGAATTAGCAGCTCTTCAAACAGCGACAGATTCTGTTGTAATAGCTGAAACAACTAATTTACAAGCAGATGTAGACGCAGCACAAACCCTAGTTACAGCATTACCAGATGGAACAGAAAAAACTGCTCTACAAAATAGGCTTGATGCAGTACAAGATATAATTGATGTAGAAGCTGCTAAACAAATAATCATAAATTACTTTGGTTCAAATTCAGTTATAGTATCAAAGTTAAACAATGCGACAACGATTAAAGAAAATGCTTTTCTAGCTAAAGCTAATGAAATTGTAGATGGATTAGATGTGATTATTATTATTCAAAATACAGACGAATTAGGCAGAAGAAACACCGTTTATACAATAGATATTGTAAAGAATGGAGCAAATGTAACTATTGATATTGAAGTAACCTTTACTAGATAAAATAACTAATATACTACTAAATAAAGTTAGCTTTTTTAAGCTAACTTTATTTTTATAAATTATTTTATTTTTAGATTACAGAATTTCTATTTATCTATCTAATTCCTCTTTAGAAGACCAATGACCAAAAAGTTTGATGTTATCATTAGAAAAATTGTTAATATCAAATTCTATTGAAAGATTTTCATTTAAATACCAATTGTTTATTTCATAATTATTTCTAGTAGGAGTGTAAGGATTAAATTCTTCATCTAAATTGTAATTTTGACTATAAATTAATTCGGGTTTAAATAGATAAACTTTTGTTGGAGTTAAAATAAGTGCATTTGAATTTATTCCTAATTCGCCATGTTCGTTAAAACCCCACGCAAAAACATTTCCTTGAGTTGTTACGATAAAAGAATTTCTTATACCTAGACTAGAAAATTTAATTGTATCATTGTTATCTAGGGGAATTACATCAGTAGAAAAAGTTGGAGAATTAATACTATCAGTGGAATCGTTACCAAGTTCTCCATATAGGTTCATACCCCAAATATAGAAATTATTTTCTGAAGTTAAAAAGGTTGAATGTGAGCCACCAATTGCAACATCTGTTATAATTTCATTTTTACCTAAGACAATATATTCCATAATATTTGTTGGTTTATTTATATTTTCAGTTGATTGATCGCCAAGCAAGCCATCGCTATTATAGCCCCACATATATAGATTATTATTAGAGGTTAAAGCTGAAGAATGAACTGGGCCTAAAGAAAATTTTTCGATAAATTCATCATTGGTTAATTCGAAATATGAAGTAATATCAATTGGTTCATATGAATCAATAAAACTTTCGTTACCAATTTGTCCATAAGTGTTATCTCCCCAGATAAATAATCGGTTATTTGTAGTTATAATTGCACTGTTTAAATTACCTAACTCCACATGTTTAATTTTTTCTCCTTCAGAAAAGATAAATTGTGAGGTTATATCAATAGGTAATGCTTGTTCTATATTTGTTCCATTTCCTATTTGGCCTTTTTCATTATTTCCCCAGATAAATAATCTGTTTTGTGATGTTAAAACAGCAGAATGGAAAGTTCCTAAATTAATTTTTTCTAAATAATTTCCAGTTTCTAAACTAAATTCACTTGTTATATCTTTAGGTTTAGTTTCATAAGAGAATGGGCCAAAGGTACCATCACCCAATTGGCTGTGATCATTATTTCCCCAGACGAACATTCTGTTCTCTGATGAAAGAGCAGCCGAGTGAACTGCGCCAGCTGAGATTTGAATAATTGTTTCTTCATCATCTAGATTAAAGAATTCAGTTATCTCTGTAGGGATTAATTTAGCGTCAAGAGTTTGATTTCCCAATTGTCCGTATTGATTATCACCCCAGGTTAATACTCTACCTCTAGAAGTTAAAAGAATAGAATGAAATAATCCAGATTCAAGACTAATAATTTCTTCATCTATATGAAGAAAATTTTTATCAGTTAAACTATAATCTTCAGACATAGCATAATAATCTACTTGATATTGGTTTTCAATAATAGTTTCAGTTTCTGTTGTATTCGTATTACAACCAACTAAAATCAAGTTAAAAATCAAAAGAAATAAAATTAAAATTTTTTTCATAACTTTTTCCTTATATAATAGATTTAGGTTATTATATCATTATCAAATATTTTAATCTATAATTATTTTAAATAAAGAATAATTTTGCATTTAAGTTTAGTAATTATTGAAAAAGTGATAAAATAAGGTGTTGTGATAGGAGATGATTTTATGAAAATAGGATTAATAGGATTAGGTAAAATGGGGTTAAATTTAGCTTTAAATATGATGGATAATGATATAGAAGTTGTTGGATTTGATCCATATATAGACAAAAACTTAAAAAACAAACATAAAAACATAGTTTTTAAAGATTCTTTAAAAGATTTGGTTAGTGAGTTAACTTCACCAAAAATTATTTGGATTATGGTTCCTGCTGGTAAGGTTACAAGCGATGTAATTAGTAAACTTGAGGGTTTAGTTGATAAAGAAGATATTATTATCGATGGAGGTAATTCTCGGTACACTGATTCAATAATAATGGCTAAAAAACTAAATAAAAAAGGCATTCATTTTTTAGATGTTGGAACTAGTGGTGGTCAAGCTGGCGCAAGAGACAATGCCTGTTTAATGATAGGTGGAAATGAATCTGCTTTTAAAACAGTTGAACCGCTTTTTGCTAAAATTGCTCATAAAGATGGTTATGGATATATGGGTAAAAGCGGTAGTGGGCACTTTGTGAAAATGGTTCATAATGGAATTGAATATGGTATGATGCAAGCAATTGGCGAAGGCTTTGATTTACTAGAAAATAGTGAATTTGATTTAGACTATGAAAGAGTTGCTAAAGTTTGGGCAAATGGCAGTATTATTGAAGGTCTATTAATGCGGATGGTTTTAAATGCAATGAAAAAAGATGCCAAATTATCTGATATCGTGGGTAGAGTTGATGATAGTGGAGAAGGTCAGTGGACAATTGAAGAAGCTTTAAAATTAAAGGTAAGTATGCCTGTAATTACTCAAGCTTTATTTAGTCGGTATAAATCTAAAGATGATAATAAGTTTGCTGAGAAAGTAATTGCGGCGATGCGCAATGAATTCGGTGGACATAAAGTATATAAAAAACAATGAAACAAGCAATAGTAATATTTGGTTCAACTGGAAATTTAATGTATAAAAAACTCATTCCAGCTCTTGATAAATTAATTAAAAAAGAGCACCTTGATGAGTCATCGAAAATATATTGCATTGCCAGAAAGGACTTTAGTTTAAAAGATTATATAGCTGATGCAAAAAAACAGGTTACAGAAGAAGTAAATTGGGAAAAATTAGTAACTTTTTTAGAATATATAGTCTTTGATGTAAATGATATTAATGATTATTTGCTTTTAAAAAATAAAATTAAAGCTGATGGTTACACAGATTTATCAATATATTTAGCTGTACCACCAAACTTATTTCCAATTATAGCCAAAGGCGTTAGTGAATCTAAGTTAATTAGCAAAGGCGAAAGTGAAAAACGAATTGTTTTTGAAAAACCTTTTGGTGAAAATTTAAATAGCGCAAAAAAGATTAATCGAGAATTATGGAAATATTTCGATGAAAAACAAATTTATCGTATTGATCATTACTTGGGGAAAGAAATGATTCAAAACATATTAGTTGTTCGTTTTGCTAATGTTGTTTTTAATCATATTTGGAATAATTCAACTATCTCTAGTGTGTCTATACTTTCCAAAGAAAAAGAAGGTGTTATGAGTAGAGGTGGATATTACGATAAAATTGGGGCTTTAAAAGATATGTTGCAAAGTCATTTACTACAAATGGCATCATTAATCGCTATGGATAAACCAACATCTCTTGATAGTGAAGCTATAAAAGATGAAAAAGTTAAGGTTTTAAAAGATATGATCTTTAGTGAAAAAGATTTAATTGTCGGACAATATAAAGGTTATTTGGAAGCTGAAAAAGTAGCTAAAGATTCTAATACTGAAACTTTTGTTTATGCAAAAGCATATATTGAAAATGATACTTGGAAAGGTGTTCCTTTTCACTTTCTCTCGGGCAAGAAATTAGATGAAAAGTTAAGTGAAATCATTATACATTTTAAGGATGATTCTGCTTTAAAGGCATATTTTCCTTCTGCAACTAAACATCAAAATAAATTAATTATTAGAGTTGCCCCTAAAGAAGGAGTTCAATTTCAACTTAATGTTAAAGAACCAGGTTTAGGTGAACAAACAATACCTGCAAGCCTTGATTATTGCCATTCTTGTGATGCATTAAAAAATAATCCTGAGTCATATGAAAAATTATTATTGGAACTTCTTAATAAAAATCGCACTTTATTTACTAGATGGGACGAAATTGAAACAACCTGGAATTTAGTAGATGAATTAAAAAGTAAAGACAAAAAAGTACATCAGTATGAAACATATCAAGATATGATTAAAATAATCAAAAGTAAAGGAGTTGATTTTTATGATTTTTGATGTTTCAATGTCAATTGATAAAAATATTCAAGTTTATAAAAACGCAGATGAAAAAACCCCAATATTTAAAACAATCGCTAATCATCAGGAGAATAACTATCATGAAACCAAGCTTATGATGAATTTGCATACAGGAACACATGTAGATTATCCGCTTCATATGATTAAAGAGGGTAAAACATCAGATACTGAAAGTCTTAATAAACTTATCGGATTTTGTAAAGTCATCGATTTTACTGATTGTGAAGAAAAAATTTCTCAAGCAGATTTAGAAAAACATCAAATTGAAGCGGATGATTTTTTGTTGTTTAAAACGAAAAATAGTTTTACTGATAAGTTTATATTCGATTTTACTTATTTAGACAGTTCAGGTGCTAAATACTTAAAGGAAAAGCAAGTTCGAGGAGTTGGAACTGATGGTTTAGGAATCGAAAGAAATCAAAAAGACCATAATACTCATAAAATTCTTTTAGGTGCTGATATTGTAATTATAGAAGGTTTACGTTTAAAAGATATTCAACCAAAAAAATATCAAATGTATTGTTTGCCATTAAAAATAAAAGCTGTAGAAGCAAATCCAGCAAGGGTAATTTTAATTGATTGATATATTGAGCCACAATTTGTGGCTCAATTTTTTTATGAACGTGTTTTTTCATATCTAATAGATTAGAAATATTCATTTTTAGGTGATATAATAAAATATAGGTTTAATAAGTAATACTTATTGGGAGTGTTTTAAATGGTGAACAATTCTTTAAAGGATTATCATAAAAAACGAGATTTTAATAAAACAAATGAACCTTCTGGCAAAAATACAAAAAACAATAATAAATCAATTTTTGTAATCCAAAAACATGATGCTTCTTCATTGCATTATGATTTTAGATTAGAAGTAAATGGTGTATTAAAATCTTGGGCAGTTCCAAAAGGACCTTCAACTAATCCCAAGGTCAAAAGGTTGGCTATACCAACAGAAGACCATCCTTTAGATTATGCTGCTTTTGAAGGTGTTATTCCAGAAGATAATTATGGAGCAGGTAGTGTAATTGTTTGGGATAAAGGAACATATGAAAATTTTACTAAAAAAGACGAAAAAAAACTAACAATGAAAGAGGCTATAAAAAAAGGCCATATTACTGTTTGGTTAAAAGGTGAAAAACTAAATGGTGGTTATGCTTTAATTAGAACAAATACTGGTGAAAAGGAAAAATGGTTACTAATGAAAATGAAGGATGAATATGCAGATGCAAGAAGAAAACCTACTTCTACTGAGCCTAAATCGGTTTTAAGCGACAAAAAATTAAGCGAAATGAAAGATAATAATGATGAATAAAAAAGTAGAATTCAGTAATCAAGATAAAATTATTTTTCCCAAAGCTAAATTAACGAAAAAAGCTATTATTGATTATTATAAAAAAATTGCAGATTATATTTTGCCGCATTTAAAAGCGAGACCAGTAACTTTAGAACGTTATCCAGAAGGAATTAATAAAAACGGTTTTTTTCAAAAAAACAAATCAGATTATTTCCCTAATTGGTTAGATTTTTTTGAAATAAATAACAAAGACGGAACTACTACAGATTATGTATTAATAAATAACGTAGATAGCTTGCTTTTTCTTATAAATCAAGCAGTAATTACATCTCATATTTGGTTAAGTCAAAAAAATGATATTAAAAAACCTGATAAAATTGTTTTTGATTTAGACCCTACAAAAAAAGATTATAGAAATTTAGTTATTATTGCAAAAAGCATAAAAAAATATCTTGATTCAATTGGTTTGGTCGCTTATGTTATGAGTACAGGTTCAAATGGAGTTCATATTATATTACCAATTAAACCTGAATTATCTTTTGAACAAATTCATGAATTTGCGAAAAAAATATCTGAAAAAATTGTTAATAAAAATCCAAAAATTGCGACCATTGAGCAAAGAAAAGACAAAAGAGATGGAAAAGTTTTTATTGATTATCTAAGAAATTCTTATGGACAGACTTCTGTTTGCCCTTATGCAATTCGTCCTAAAGAAAATGCACCAATTGCAACCCCACTATCTTGGGATGAACTAACAAGTTCTTTTAACCCTCAAAGATATACAATTAAAAATATTTTTAGAAGATTAGCTCAAAAAAATAACCCATGGAAAGATATATATACTAATAGGAAATCAGTAAAGAAAATTATTAATAATATTTGAGTTGTTTTTACTATTTAACTTGATTATTATTATTATTATAATTAATTGAGAGGTAGATTATGAAAAAAATCTTGTTAGGAGCTTTTTTATTGTTGGTTTCAGCAACTATAATTAGTTGTAATGATTCATCCATTACCACAAATCAAACCACTGAAGTTAATGCAACAACATACCAAACGACTATAGATGACACAACAACTAATTTGACAGAAGATGATTATGATGCATATTTTCCTGATTATCCCGATGAAGATTATTTTGTTTATGCAGAAGTTGTGCTTTACTTTACTTACGATATACCCTCAGAAGGTTTTTCAGATCGAGAAATGGCTAAAACTTTTTATGAAACTAGAAATTTAATGAATTTTGATTTAGTAAATTTTGATTCTGAAGGTAACTTTGATGATTATTATTTATCTAGTTATACTCCTTATGTTAGTTTAGTGTATAAAACTAAAAGCGGTTTATTTGATGATTTTTATCTTTTACAAACAGCTTTCGAAAATAACTATGTTGAAATGCCTACCATAATTTTAAACACAATTGGAGAAACCTTTAAATTAACTCTAGAATCTGACATTGATGATTTAATCGAACAAACTGATAAATACTTTGGCACAGAGATAACTTATGATTCTATTTCATTTGAGGTAATTTATACTTCCAATTCTTGGGATAATATTGAAGATTATCAAGGTGGTGGAGAAATTTTTAAAACCTATACAGAATATTTAACTGATTTTCCTGAAAACAATTTTGATTTAACTCAATCATTCTTTGATAATAATGTATTAATTATTTCAAGTTTTGGACATTCTAGTTCATTGCAAATAGGTAATGTTGAAGATTTATTTTATTTAGATGAAACAACGCTTGAAATTGCAATTTCTGCGACTGCGACAAATCAAATTATGACAGGAGATTATAACCCGTATATGGTTGTTCTTTCTATGGATAAGTCCAGTTTAAGAGAAAATACCATTATTACTATACATAAACACACCATATATTTAAGTGGTTATTTATACGATAAGCCTTTCCATAATATTTATGATGATAATAATTAATTTTTTGCAATAATATTATTAAATCACATCTACTAAGTTAGATGTGATTTTTAATTTAAAACAAAAAAATATGTTATAATTAACTATAAAAAGGGGTTAATAATGAAAATAAAAGATTATTTCTTGCCAAAGTCATTTATTTATACAGGCAAACATAAAAATATACCAACTCAGATAATTCATTACCATTATAGCGATACAAGCTTAGAAGTAACTAATAATTTTAAACCAATTGATTCAGATAAACATTATATTCAAGTAATTGGATTAAGTGATTTAGAAAAAATTCAAAACTTAACAAAACACTATCAAGTTGACCCATTAATTTTAGAAGATGTATTTAATGTTAATCAAAGAAGTAAAATTGAAGTAAAAGAGAATTATATATTTGGAGTTTTTCATCTAGAATATTTAGAGAAAGAGATAGTGAAAGAAGATTATCTAAGTTTGTTAATGTTTAAGGATACAATTATATCATTTCATGAAAAAGAACCAGTTTATTTAGATTCACTTAAAATCTTACTTGAAAAAAGTAAAGATTTAAAATCAAAAACAATTGATTATTTATTTTATCAAATTTTAGATATTGTTACTGATAAACATATTGATTTATTTGAATATATAGATATTAAACAAATAAATTTTGAAGAAGAAATTTTAGATGATAAAAAAATTAATCAAGATGATTTTTATCTAACTAGGAAAAATTTATTAAAACTAAAAAATTGTGTAGCACCTTTTCTCGAACAATTAGATAAAACGATTGATAAGTCTTTACTTTTTAATAAATCAAATCGGATTTATTATGATGATTTAATTGACCATTTAAAACGATTAAATCAACAAGTTGATCAAGCAAGAGAATTAATGCGAAATATTTTAGATTTACATATTAATAATCAATCAAATCAAATGAACCGAATAATGACAACCCTTACTTTATTTTCTGCGATATTTATACCGCTTTCGTTTTTAACAGGATTTTTTGGAATGAATTTTGTTCATTTTGGGATTTTAGAATATGAGTATGCTATTATCGTATTTATTGGTTTGTGTTTTATATTAGCGGGACTAATGGTGTTACTATTTAAGAAAATGAAATGGTTTTAAAAAAACGTACTTTCTAAAATTAGAATGTACGTTTTATTTTTTATGTGAATAGATTTTTATTCTTGGGTCGACTAATCCATATAAAAGATCAACTATGAGCGTCATAACTAAACCAAGTGTAACATAAAACATAGTTATAATTACTGCGTTTGGCACAACAATACTATAATAACCAGTATCCATCATCGGTCGATACATAGAGTCTAAATACCAAGTCGCAACACCAGGGATACCATAAACTGATTCCATCAAAATTGAAGCCATCATAGTTGCTAGAAATAATGAGGGAATATGTGGCATAATTGAAACTAAAGAATTACGCAAAGAATGCCTATAGACAGCTTGTTTTCTAGATAACCCCTTTGTTCTTGCAAGTAAAATATATTCAGAATCTAGAGAATCAACAATTTCACCACGTGTAATTCTTGCAATTGTAGCTAAAGGATATCCTGCTAGTGCTAAAAATGGAATTATTAATCCAATTAATTGAAGTTTCATTGGATCTGAATCATCGGGATATTGTGTCGGCAATAAATCCCATTGGTATCCTAAAATAAGGATTAAAGGAAAAATTAAAAATATTGCTGGAATTGAACCAAATATTAGTGTGAAAATTCCAATAGCATTGTCAGTTAATGTGCCTTTCTTAATAGCTTGAATAAATCCCAAGACACAGCCTATTATAGTAAATCCGATAAGTGTTGCAATATTTATTCTTAAAGTAACAGGAGCCCTTTGTTTTAAGAGATCCCAAACTGGGATTCCTTTTTCAGGTGAATCACTAAGTTCAGAAACACCCCAATCCCATTCAAAGATAATCTTCTTAAAATATTCCGAGTAATCATTTGCAACAATCTTAAAGTTCTCTGGGAAAGGTATTTTTGGGCGAATAAAATTATTCATCTGAACCAAAGACGTCACAAAGTATACAATTGTAAGAATGATGAGTAATATGGCAATCATCCATAAAATACGTTTAATAATATATCTTACCATAATTGCCGCCGCCTTTCTTAAGAAACTTTTTTGTGTACAAAAATGATGACCTAAGGTTAATAAAACTACCTAATAAGGTCATCTTATTTATGAGTTTTAAAAAATGAAAATAGAATATTAATGATTATTTTATAACAAAAACAAAGAAAAAGCAACATAGTCTTAAAAATTTATGCTTTTATTGCTTTTATCTAATGTGATATTAATATTGTTTTATGTTATAATAAAAGAAATAAAAGGCTTTAAATAGATGGATTACATAATTATTATAATAAAGGAGGTTATAATTTGAGTATATTTAAAAAAATAGGTGAATTTTTTGGGTTCGCAAAAGAAAAACCAACTGTCCCAGAAGAAAAACCAACTAAAAAGCAAGAAACTCAAGCTAATTTACCTAAAGAAGAACTAGAAAAAATAAAAAAACAAATTAAGCAAAAAGAAAAGAAAATTGCAAATACCAAAGAAATGTTAGGACAAGGATATTTGCCTGAGGAAAAGGTTGTTGAAAAACGGGAAGAAATTAAAAAATACGAAAAACAATTACAAAAATTAAAAGATAGGTTAAAATAAGTTAAAAAAAAGTTTGATTCTAAATTTGAATCAAACTTTTTTAATTATTAAAAGATTATATAAAACGCATAAATATCAATATTAATTCGGTACGTATCATCAGTTAATAGACTAACCTCATAATTATCAATATAGTATAATTGATCTTGTTCAAGTAATAATTCAATGAAGTCTATAACATTTGTATGCGATGATGATGTAAAAGCTAGTTCTATTTTTTTAATTATTATATCATCATCTATTTCTTCTGTAAAAGGAATATCTACATCAGATAATATTTCGATTTCTTTATCTTCAACTAGGCTTAAACTTGCTAAATCTAAGTACAAATTTATTTCTTCTTCAAGATAATAATCAAAATGATGATATTCAAAGCCTGAATAAATTTCTCCTAAATTGATTGATTGGGTATCATCTTGTTGGTATGAGGTTAATAACTGATCAATGGAAGCTTCTAGTTCAATTTGTTCTTGATTTAATTCTGTAAGTTTTTCATCCTGAAAATAATTTAAAACAAAGTGAGCTGGTATAATTATGATAAAAATTATAATTAATAAATAAAATGGTCGCATTTTTGATAGTTTTTTTCCAAACACATTATATTTACGCATAATCAATGGCCACCTCCACAGTTGAATCAGAAACAATAGTATGAGAAGGTTGAGTTAATATCCACTGATTAGTGTTTAGGTTTTCATCTGAGATTCCATACTCTTCATATAATAATAGTATATAATTTAGACAATCAAGAGTAGAATCACCAGAAATAACCAAAATAATTTGTTTGTCTTGAACTATAAAATCAATATCAAGGATATTAATATTATTGGGTTTTATTGTTTGAATATCTTGGAATTGTTGTAATGGAAAATCATTTTGATAATTTGCAATAGTATTATAAGAATTTAAATAATCTTGATCTATAGTTACCGTTGTTTGGTTGTCTTCATTTTCAAGCATATTTAGGCCTGATGAAAGTGCATCATTAATATATTGTTGTTCAGTTATAGTGTCTCGATTTTGATTGTAGGGAATGTAGATTATAGATACAACACTAAAAATTGCTAGAGCAATAACCGCAATATAATAACCGTATTGTTTTAATTTATTAATTCGGTTTAACTGATAGTCAACTATTTTTTCGCCTTTTTCTCGGTTTAGTAATATTTGATTTGAAGCATAGGCAACTAAACTTCCTTTTGGTAAATCAGCAAAAACATCGGTTAATATATCTATTGTATATAATTTAGCGTTTAAATCATCTAAACGTGGAATTAAATCTCGCTTTATTTCTTTACTATCAATAAAATCATTTAAATTAAAAAATATTGTTTTTGTGATTTTGCTTTTGCCTTTTCGCATATTATATTGATAGTAATTTGCGACTCTTTCTGAGTAGGTTTCAATCTTATCTGCATAATGAGATTGATTATCATCACATTCTTCAATAATACCAAAGATTAAATGATTATTTTCAACAATCTGAATTGAAACTTGTTTGTCATAAAGAGTTATTATCATAGCGTTATGGTGGTTTAAATCATAGTCTTCATCAGCGATTTCTAATAAGGCAGAAACAGCTAAATCAAAGATAATATCTTTAACACCTAAACGCTCCATCACATCTTGATACCCTTGTAAAAGCTTGTCATCAGATATATATAATAAAACAGTAGTAGTAGTTTCGGTTTCGTTCTTTATTTGATAAGAAAGAATTGGGTTTTCAAAAGGAACATGGAATTTATCACCAATTTGTTTTTTGAAATATTCAATTATAGTTTGCTTTTCTATAGCTTTTTTTTCGATTTGAAATTCTCTGACTAAAACATTTTGGTCTTGAATAACAAATCTAATGAATTTTGGTTTAATTTGAT
>JAGYOE010000003.1 GCA_018399755.1 Bacilli bacterium | reverse complement strand
CAAAACTTAATTTACTTTCAATGTCCTTTGCAAGTAATCTTAAACCATTAGCTACACCAAAAGAAGCAACATTAGGTGAATGTACTGTTATATTAATTTTAGATTCTATCATTTTTTTCGCTAGCAAAGCTGATTGAAAAGTTCCGCTAATTTTATCAGATAATACCACAACAATAACATGAGTATATCCTTCTGACTCAAATTCGTTAAAAGCCTCTACAAAATCACCTGGAGCTGGTTGTGAAGTTAACATTTTAGCATGTCTTTCAATATTTGCTTCCATATCTACTTTTGTAAGGTCTTTTTCTAAAAATTCTTCTCCATCAATGGTTACATTTAAATATACAGTTTTAATAAAATTATATTTATTTAATTCCTTAGATGTATGCGTTGTACTATCAATTAACAACCCGATTTTTTCCATTTATATTATACCACCTTAATTACTATATCTCACATAATACTTTAGCATTTAAATAATATTATGTCAAGTAAAATAGTTATAATAAAAGCGGCAAAACTGCCGCTTATAAATTATTTTTGTTCTTCTTCAAATTGTTTTTGTTCTGCAATAATTTTATCAATTAAATTATTTGGAACTTCTTCATATTTAATAAACTCACGAGTAAATGTACCAGAACCTTGTGTCATTGCTTTTAAATCAATGGTATATTTAGTAATTTCAGCTTCAGGAGTTTCTGCAATTACTCTTTGATATCCTTCAATTGCAGGTTCCATACCCAATACTTTTCCACGACGTTTATTAATATCACCTAATACATCACCTAGATATTCATCTTTAATTAATATCTCTAACTTATAAATAGGTTCTAAAATTGTTGGTTTAGCTTTTTTACAAGCTTCTTTAAAAGCAATACCTGCAGCTTTTTTAAATGCTAACTCATTAGAGTCTACAGCATGATATTTACCATCTGTTAAAACACCCTTGATATTAATAACTGGAAATCCAGCTAATACACCATGTTCTAAAGTTTCTTGTAGACCTTTATCTACTGCTGGAAAATATCCTCTTGGTACAGCTCCACCAAATACTTCTTGATCAAACACATATTCCTCTTCTTCATATGGTTCAAATCGCATTACAACTACACCATAATAACCCGAACCACCAGATTGTTTAATGTATCTTCCTTCAGCCTCGGCTGTTTGTCTTATTGTTTCACGATATACAATTCTTTGATCTTCAGTAGTTAAAGCAACTTTGTACATATTTTTCATCTTATCAATGATATAACCAATATGAATCATGCCTTGACCACCAATAAGCAATTGAGAAGTCTCTTTGTTTCTAATGGTTTCAAAAGTATTATCTTCTAATTGTAATTTAGCTAAAGCACTAGATAGTTTATCTTCATCTTTTTTATTTTCAACTTTAACTGCTAAATACATAGTCGGAGTTGGAGTTTTAACATCAGGATAAACTATTTTATTTTTCTTATCACTTATAGTTGTGCCGGTTTTAACTTTATTTACTTTTGCCATTGCGCAGATATCTCCAGCATAAAACTTATCTTTTTGAATTTGTTCTTTTCCTGATACAGTAAAAGTTTGTGTTGCCTTTTCAACAGCTTCAGAATTTGAAACATAGACTTCTTGATCTTTTTCTAAAGATCCTGATTTAATTTGCATAATATTAATTGTTCCAACAAATGGATCAATTATAGTTTTGAAAACTGTAGCTGAGAAAGGTTCGTTCTCATCATATTTTCTAATAACCTCTTCATCTGTCTCAACTAATTTCCCTTTTGAACCGTCTTCATCAGCCATAGTAGGGAAATATTGATTAATCATATGCAATAAAGTTAAAGAACCAATATCCTTTGTAGCTGAACCAACAAGAACTGGTATAGCTTCACCAGATAAAACGCTTGATTGTAAACCGCGTTTTATTTCTTCCATTGTTAATTCTTCGCCTTCGAAGTATTTTTCTAATAGTTCTTCATCAGAACCAGCAACTGTTTCAATTAAATCTTGTCTTAAAGATTCAACACGATCTTTTTTATCTTCATGGATTTCTCCATCAACACATTTGTCTCCGTTATAAATTCTTGCTTTTAAATCTACAATATCAGCAAAGCCATCAAAACTATCGCTTTTACCAAGTGGCAAACAGAAAGGTACAGCCTCTTTACCAAGTTTTGTTTTGATTTCTTTTAATAACTCATCAAATTTAATATTCTCTTTATCCATTTTGTTAACAAAAATCATCGCTGGAATATTTTGTTTCTTAATCTCCAACCACATTCTTTCAGTACCAACTTGAACTCCACTTGATGCATCAACAACAAGAATTGCTGCATTAGCAGCTGACATTGAATAAACAATATCACCAATCATTTCATCAGCTCCAGGAGCATCTAAAAAGTTAATTTTAGTATCTTTAAATTCAACCGGCACTAAACTTGTTGTTAAAGAACTTTGTTTGTTTTGTTCTTCTGTAGTGTAATCAGAAATTGTTGATTTTTTTTCTACGCTACCTTTTTTCCCAATTCCACCTGAAATATAAGCTAGGGATTCTGCCAGTGAAGTTTTTCCACTACCAAGATGTCCCAATAAGATTACGTTTTTTAAAGCCTCTGCTTTATAGTCTTTCATATAATATCTCCTTCCAATTAAAACGCTTTCAATCTATTTTATTATATCATAATTCTTAAAAAATAAAAGAATTTTAAAGCCCAATTATATATTTAAAAAATACACGATAATATTCTAAAATAAAAGCACTTTACAAGTTCATTATAAAGTGCATTATCTATATTTTTTTTAGCTATCATGGCAGGGGTGACAGGATTTGAACCCGTACGAACAGTTTTGGAGACTGTCGTGCTACCGTTGACACCACACCCCTAAATAGCCAACTAACATTATCTAATATTTATTAAAATTAGTCAAGTTATTTATAATGTTTTTTCTCTTGATTAGACTTTATAAGCTTTCTTCTTGCGAATTCTTCTCTTTCTTTTTCTTCTAAAGTATCTCTGATGAACTTGATTTTTGTATTATAATCAGGAATAACAATATTCTTTAATGCATTAGCACGTTTTCGAGATTTTCTAATTGCATCTGCTAAACGATATAAGCTATTGTCTACTTCCGCAAGAATCAAAATCAAATCTCTAACTTTAATAAAACTTTTATAAGCATAGTCAAACTTGGTATTAGTACTAGATATACCATATTTTAAAGAGACCTTTTCTTTTTGATATAATACTTTAGGAATTTCAACACCCATTACTGAACGATAGGTTATTTCTAGATTATTATCAATAGGTATGGCTTTTGCAATATCATTAATAACGCCTAAGGTAATATTAGCTTCTTGCAAAGTAAAATAAGCTTTTCTAAAAACTTCAGATATTTCATCGCGAAGAGATCTAACTTTTTCAATTTGTTCCATCATTTCACGAATTAAAATATTCCGTTTTTTATCCATCAACTCATAACCAAGTTCAGCTAGTTTAATCGACTTGGAAAGCGCTAATAAATTACCTTTTGTTGGAAAAACTTGTTTATTAGCCATAATTAATTATCCTCTTTTTTTAACTCTTTTATAATCGTCTTATCCTTAATATTAAAATAATTTATTGCTTCTTCTTTATCGTAAAAACGCTCTAGTATCATTTCATCAGTTCTATCTAATTCTTGTTTAGGCAATATAGAAAGTAACTTCCAACCTAAATCTAATGTTTCAGTAATAGTACGACTCTTATGCCCCTGAGAAATAAAATATTCTTCAAAATATTTACCAAAATTCATATACTTTTTATCCACTATACTTAATTCATCTTCACCAATTACCGAAGCTAAACTTCTCGCATCCATAACTCTTGCATATGAAGCAAATAACTGATTCATCAGTGATTGATGATCATCCCTTGTATAACCAGAGCCAATTCCATCTTTCATCAATCTAGATAAAGATGGTAAAACCCCTATTGGCGGATAGATTCCTTTTTGATGTAATTCACGATCCAATACTATTTGCCCTTCAGTAATATATCCAGTTAAATCCGGTATTGGATGTGTTATATCATCATTTGGCATTGATAATATAGGTATTTGGGTTACAGAACCATCAGAATCTTTAATAATTCCCGCTCTTTCAAATAGTGAAGCTAAATCAGAGTAAAGATATCCTGGATATCCTTTTCTTCCCGGAATTTCACCTTTACTAGAAGAAAATTCTCTTAATGCTTCACAATAAGCAGTCATATCAGTCATAACTACTAAAACATGTATATCTTTTTCATAAGCTAAATATTCAGCTGCAGTTAATGCACATCTTGGAGTTAAAATTCTTTCGATTATCGGATCATCTGCTAAATTTAAATACATAGCAACTTTATCTAAAACTCCGGCTTCTTCAAAAGACTTCTTAAAATAATTAGCAACATCATTAGTTACGCCCATAGCCGCAAAAACAATCGCAAATTTTTCATCTTTTTCATCAGATAACTTAGCTTGTTGAACTATTTGAACAGCCAAGTCATTATGTGGCATTCCTGAACCAGAAAATATTGGTAATTTTTGTCCTCTAATTAAAGTAGTTAATCCATCAATACTTGAAACACCTGTATTAATATAATTTCGCGGATAAACTCTTGCAACTGGATTAAGTGCAGAACCATTAATATCCAAATATTTACTCACAAATACATGGCCTAAATTATCTATTGGTTCTCCCAAACCATTAAAAACTCTACCCAAAACATTCTCTGACATACCAATTTTCATCGCATGACCAGAAAACTTAATTGTAGTATTTCTTAAAGATAAGTTATGAGTTCCTTCAAACACTAATATAGCAACTAAATCTCCATTAATTTCTACAACTCTACCATGTCTGGTTTGACCGTTGTCTAATTTTATTTCTACCATTTCTTCAAATGATATTCCTTTAACATTTTCTAAAAAGATTAAAGGGCCATTAATTTCTTTTAAACCAATATATTGTAAATCCATAATTACCCCCTTTACTTAATTGCATGAAGCGCTTCATCAATCATTTTATAGTAATTATCAAATAAAACTAATTGGTCATTAGGTATATCATATTTAACTTTTATTACTTTATCAAAGATATTTGTTTTAAGTAATAAACTAAATGCTTTTCCTTCTTTTAAAACTCTTTTTGCTTCTTTTTGTAAGTAGAGAATTAAATTCATCATCTTAAGTTGTTTGTCTAAAGGTACAAAAGTATCTTCTTTATGAAAAGCATTTTGTTGTAAATAACCAACTCGAATTACTCTAGCAATTTCTAAAGTCAATTTTTGATAATCAGGCAATACATCTTTACCAATAAGTTTAACAATTTCCATCAATTTGTTTTCTTCTGCTAAAAGCTTAATAAACTTTTGTCTAGCATCTAAAAACTCAACACCAACTTGTTTATTATACCATTTACTTAAATCATTAATATATTCTGAATAACTCAGATTCCAATTTATTGCTGCATAATGTCTTGCATAAGCTAACTCTTTATCCAAAGCCCAAAAACACCTTACAAATCTTTTTGTATTTTGTGTAACTGGCTCAGAAAAATCTGCACCTTGAGGAGAAATAGCTCCAATAATTGAAACTGAACCATTATTATTATTTAAAGTTTGCGTATATCCAGCACGTTCATAAAACTGAGCTATTCTACTTGGCAAATAAGCAGGAAAACCCTCTTCTGCGGGCATTTCTTCTAATCTACCACTAATCTCTCTTAAGGCTTCTGCCCAACGAGAAGTTGAATCAGCCATTACTGCAACATGATACCCCATATCTCGGTAATACTCCGCAATAGTAATTCCTGTATAAATACTAGCTTCTCTAGCGGCTACAGGCATATTTGAAGTATTTGCAATTAATACAGTTCTTTCAATTAATGGCTTATTTGATTTTGGATCGATTAATTCAGAGAACTCATCTAATGTTTGTGTCATTTCGTTACCACGTTCTCCACAACCAATATATACAATAATATCTGCATCACACCATTTAGCAATTTGATGTTGCATCATTGTTTTTCCTGTACCAAATCCACCAGGAACACCAGCAGTCCCGCCTTTAGCAATTGGAAACAAAGTATCAATAACTCTTTGTCCAGTTACTAATGGTATAGACAATGGTAATCTATCTTTAATGGGCCTAGGCTTTTTAATTGGCCATCTTTGTACCATTGTTAATTCATGAAGATTGCCATATTTATCTTCGACTTTCACAATAACATCTTCAATTTTATATTTTCCATCAGACTTAACTGTTTTTACTTCTCCACTAATATTATTAGGAACCAATAATTTATGTTTAATCAAAGAAGTTTCTTCAACATAAGCAAATTCTTGTCCAAATTCAACATGGTCGCCTTTTTTTACCTTGAAAGTAACTTCCCATTCTTTTTCTTGATTAAGAGCGGGAACTGTTGTTCCAGCTTTAATAAAACTACCTTCTTTTTCATAAATTTTATTTAATGGCCGTTGAATTCCATCAAAAATATTGGTTAAAATCCCTGGTCCTAAAGTAACAGAAATTGGTTCACCAGTCGCAATTATTTCTTCTCCTGGTTTTAGGCCAACTGTAGACTCATAAACTTGAATCACAGTAAAGTCTTCACTTATAGAAATCACTTCACCTAGTAAGCGATCTTTTCCTACATATACCATTTCCATAATGGTAAATTCAGTCGCATTTTTTACTTTTACAACTGGACCATTAATTGCATATACTTTATTCATAAAAACACCTCTTATATACTTGCGGCTAATTTAGAATGTTCATAGAGCCATTGTTTTTTCTCAGCTAAACGAGTATCAATAGTTAAGTCAGTCATTACTCCAAGTTTAAAACATAGTGCTGAAAAGCCACCTATCTCAATTTCAGGTCTTTCTTTTATCTTATACTTGCCTTTATAATTACTTTCAATAACTTCTCTCATAACTGAATCTTTAATTTTTATTCTAAATTCTACTTCTTCAGTACAAAAATCTTTTTCTAAAGTTTTTAATTGTTTTGTAACCAACTTTTTATATTTATCAGTTTTAATAAAATCAAGTAACTTATCTTGAACTTCAGAAATAATAGAATTTAATAACTCACTTCGTTTCTCCATTAATTCTTTTGAATATTCAGTTCTTACTTTATTCATCCTTGATTTAAAATCCGAATTTAATTCAGCTAATTCTATCTCTAAACCACGGTAGATTGTCTTTTTTTGTTCTTGCCTTATGCGCTCAACAGAGCGTTCTTTTTCTTCAGCAATTTCTCTTTCTAATTTTTCGATTTTTTTATCGGCTTTTTCTGATATATATTTTGTGAAATATCGAAAAAGATCATCATTATTATAATATGGCATCATCTCACCTCACAGTTTGACGCCAATAGCGTCACTAACATACTCATCAATTGAAACACCAATTTTCTTGCCACCATGACGATCTGGTATTTCTACAATTAAAGGTCTTGTTCGTTTTAATTTCAATTCAGAAATAACTTCTGGACATAAATCAACTAATTTTGTCGTAATTAACAAAATACCAATACTTTCATCATGTAAAACTCTTTCAATTTCTTGTAAGACTTTTTTTCGGTCATGGATAATAACGCCTTCTATTCCTACAAGGCGCATTCCCATTAATGTATCAATATTGTCTGTTAATAAGAAGAATTTCATTTTACCACTCTTAAATTAAAGTTTGTTGATAATAAGAATTGAAATTAGTAGACCATAAATTGCAACACCTTCACCCAAAGCAACGAAAATAAGTGATTTACCAAAGTTCTTTTCATTTTCAGAAAATGCTCCAATAGCTGCTGGTGCTGCAGCTGCTACGGCAATACCCGCACCAATTGAACCTAATCCGGTTGTTAAAGCAGCTCCTAAAAATCCTAAACCTTGAGCAATTGAACCAGCAAATTCAGTACTTACTGTTGCATCTTCTTCTGCCGCAAATAAACTTGTTCCACTTATTTGCCAGATAAAAACAAATAAAACTAAGGCAAAGAATAAAGATATATGTGTATATAATCTTTTTTTAGCTGTTTTTAAATCTGCTTTTCCAGAAAAAACTTTTACTAAAGGCAATACAATTAACCCTACCATAACCAATGGTACAATAATTTCTAAATAACTTAACATTGTCTAATCCTCCTAAATTAATCATTATATTTGAAAGGAATTCCATTTCCTTCAAAATACCTTGAAAACATTTCATAAAATTCTAATCTTAATACTTGAATACCTACAATTAAACCTTCAAGACCCATAACAAATAAATTACCAAGAATAAATACCATAGTACGGCCAAAACCGCCACCCATCATTTCCATGATTGAAAAGACAACTAACATCATTCCTGCGTGTGACAATACAAAACCACCAACACGTAAGAAAGACATGGTATTAGTAATATAAGATAATACAGTCTCAAACGTTTCAAAAAAAGCTTCTGTTATAAATCCACCAAAACCCTCAGGGAATAGTTTATGTCCTTCAATCAATCTCTCTAAAGGTTCCTTAAACATTATCACCACTAAAGGTAAAACAATAAATGGGACTATAAATAAAGGTTGTAATAAATCTATAGTTGTTAAAAACATCAACGCTACCGCAGTTAATACAAAACCATAAAAGACAAAACCAGCTACACCATTAGGTGAGAAAAATAAGGTTCCATAATCTTTACGTTTATATGCTGTTCGCATATTTAATAGCATCGAAGTTAAAATAATTATCGATCCTAAAGCGACTGTTCCAATTAGTAATGTCATCGTAAAATCCGCATCCATAACATGGAAAGGCAAAAAGGATATTCCTAAACTTTCATACAGAGGCGCTATCATTCCATGCTCACCAAAAACTGAATCAAAAATTAACCCGAAAAAGGCTGAACTTAAACCTATCCTAATACCTACCCCAGCTAATTTTAAACCCTTCCACTTTAATATTCCATAACTCATTAAAGCAAGAAGTAAACCTTGTCCAACATCACCAAACATAATCCCAAATAATAAACTATAAGTAATAGCGACTATTGAAGTTGGATCCATATCTTTATAACTTGGAACACCATACATTTCTACAAACATTCCAAATGGTCTTGTAAACCAGTTATTCTTTAATTTAGTTGGTGGTTTTAATCGTTTATCAGAATCGGCTGGTCTAAATTCAATTTCAACACTTTCCATATGCGAAAAATGCTCTTCTAAATCTTCAATATTTCCTACTTCAACAAATCCTGAAATATTAAATTTATCGCCTAGACCAACAATATATTTTTTTGCATCATAAATTTTTTCTAAAAATAACAACTCTGCTTTAATTTCTTTAAGTTTATTAATATTTTTCTCAAGAATTTCATCCATTTCTTCTTTTACATTTTTTTAAGTTTGCTTCCGCAACATCCCTAATTCCATTTGTAATGTTTCATGTGCAGATATTGGTGTCCCATGGACAAAGTCCGGGATATGAATTCTATCGAGATAACGATGAAAAAATATTATCAATTTCTCTTTCATTATCATTAGTCGTAATATATATACACCAACAATATCCTTTATCAACCCTTAGAGATTGGGAATATAAAGATTTTGAACTATAAAAATTCAACTTCTCTAAAACTATCAACAGGATTCTCCCCACCCTAGCATTCAAATAATCAGTTGAAAATAAGTCATCTAATGATATATCAAGATTTTCGATATCTTTGGTGATTTAAAGCATCACTATACTTTTTAATCAAAGCCTCTGCGTCTCTACGTTGATTATAAAGCTTTTGAATCTTATCATGGGTTGTGAATATACTCTCTCATGTTATCAAAGTATGCTCTATTGAGTTGACACCAATGGTTTGGTAACTCAATATTATTTTCCTTTTCTATATCTTCTAATTCTTTTAATATAATATTACAAGGGTTCTCAGTTGAATAAGATGTTAATCCATGAACTTTATCAACAATTTCACTTGCGATAACTGGATGAATAATCAACTAAGACAAAACTTCTCAAGTACCTTATCTAAGTTTTTATTACTCGATGTAATATTTACTAAATTTAATTTTGCAATCGCCATAAATCCACCTCAATATATAAGCATACGTTTAATGTCAGATTTACTAATATCGCTATCTTATACCTTCAATAATATTAAATATGTTCGCTTGTTCAATTTCATTTTAAAAAAGATAAAAACTGTATAAACTATAGCCGGTACTGTCAGAAAAATACATAAATCTTTTTGCTAAATGATATTTAATTCTTTCAGCTTGATATTCAATATAAACATAGTCATCTTCATCGATAAAATCAGCATATTGTGATTTTTCAATGGTTAGTAATACATCATTAGGATTTTCAAGATTAATTAATTCTTCCAATTGAGACTTACTCATTCGGAATAATTTTTCGGTAATCATTGCTTTCCATTTCTTCTTTATCCAGCATCATAAAACTTTTTCAAACAGTAAATCTTAATCCCATTATCAATTTCAACTTGGTTTGATAAATATCCATAAGTTGTCTTTTGACGCTACCTTTAAAATACTTTTCAATTCTCTCTATAACAATATTATGATACTTGGCCATCATTTCATGTTCAATATCAGCATATTTAATCATCATTGGGTCATCATGATAATATGGTTGCAAAATATCATAGTATCTTGGCATCTTTTTGAATTAAATAATAAATCACGAAAAGAAAGAGATTTAGTCACCTCTTCTATATTAAAGCTAGCATGCTGTCTAAAAAAGTGGTAAGTCTCTTACTGACGACCCCATGTCCCCAGACATCACAGCTCTCAAACCTAATGTCTGATTTCAATTTCTCTTTTAATCATATCCAACTCTTAAGGCTTACGGTCTTTTGTACTAACAAAACTAACAATCTTAGCGACATTAAAAAAATAACTTTTTCTAATTAAATCTTCCAATTGACCTCTATGTAGTGAATGATCAAAAACTTCATCTAAAGTATTGGTATACTTATCATTCTTCTTTAAGTATAACATTTCTGAAGCCAGTTAAATTTTAGTAACTCTTCATAATCCTCAGTTTTTAATCGATGTGAATACATCGATTTTATGAATATGACCACATTCCCTGCAAAATTCACCTTACTCATCCTTATATCCAAAATTAACACTATATTCATAAAGCGATTCTTTCCATTCTTCTCTCGATGCTTATTAAAATCATTTCTATTTCTTTAATACAGAAAATTTCGTAACGATCTTTTCCTTTATCTTCGGCTTCAGAAATCCTTTGTCTATTTCTTTGTTTTCTTCTTGCATAAATTTCATCTGCTTCCGCTTGATATTTTCTATTTCTTGACGTTTTTCACAGACATAAGCACCTATCTTATTTTTCATTTTCAAGTGCCTCTATCTCTAATCTTTTCTTTTTATCTAGTTCGATGACGTCACAGGTTAAATTTTCCACTCAATTCACCTTCTTTACCGCATTATTGCCTATTTTATTATAACGCTAGAAAAATATTTTCAAGTAATTTTTGAAAGTAATATCATATCATAAAAAAAAGCCCTTATTGGGCTCTATTTTCGGACTCAATATCAAATCTATCTATTTCATAATCAGTTGCCTTTAAGCGCTTGTCTAATAATCCTTTCAGAAATATACCCTTCATAAGATACTGTACAGTCCTCTTGTGATACAGATACATTCTTAACGCCATAGATATTACTAAAAATTGTTGTTAACTCTTTTTCGCATCCTTTACAACAAATGCCTTTAATGTAAAACTTTTCATTTGAATCCCATCCTTATGAATTACCTAATATACACATATTATAATATAATAAAATTGACTGTCAATTTATTAGCAAAAACAAAACTAAATATTAATTGAACAGTAAGAATTAGCCTGTCATCAAACTCACTAAAAAGAAGATAGAGTCAGAATTTTGTAATTATAGCTATGAAATTAATAAATTATTAAATTTTTTTTTCTAAAAAACGATTTAATTAATTTTTAGATAAGAGTATAATTAAATAAAATGTCAAACTAAGGAGTTGTAATTATGAAAATGAATTCCATGCAAAAAAGCTTCTATTCTTTTTTCTTGTTTATTGATTTTCTTCTTGTTCATTGCTGGTGTTAGCGGGCTTGTAAGCATAATGTTTAATTTAGTTAATAACGAGCCAACTGATTTAAACAAGTAATCGCTTATATATCATTTATTTTCATTGTTGGTAATTATGCGTTTTCAAATCACTAGAAATAATAACCCACAATAAGAAGGTTTAATTTAATTAAATAAAGAGGCTCTCAGTAGTTGGATGAGCCTCTTTGTTTTGAAAAATAATTTAATGTATAATTTTACTAGAGGGCGATTATTTGTTAATTTTAAAATACAATTTCCTCATATAAAAAAATCAGCTATAAGCTGATTTAAAAATGGTGGAGGGGGGCGGTTTCGAACCGTCGAACCCAATGGGAGCAGATTTACAGTCTGCCGCGTTTAGCCTCTTCGCTACCCCTCCGTATTTTTACGCTATTACATTATAACAAAACCAAAATTAAAAAGCAAGATTTAAATCGTTAAATATTAACATTTTTATATAAAGCTAAAAGTTTTTCTACGAAAAATAATTTTCTTAGTAAAAACTTGCTTAATGATTTGTTATTAAAGGAATTAACATCTCAGCTTTTACTAAACCAGCATGAGTAGCTTTATGGGGTTTTTTATTTAAAAGATTAAAGGCATACTTATCTATTGCAATTGAAAAGTAATCACCTAAAAATTCCTTTAATTTTGGGTGAGCTTTTCCAAATCCAAAAATATTCATTTTTAATAAATCTTTACTCTTATATAAAACAAATTTATCATGAAAATGTTTATTAAATACTATTGGAAAATCTTCCATATATTCCTCTTTAACATAAAACGCTGTCGCTCTAGCCTCTACTGCAGGTTTTTGGGCTAACATTTTAGTTATATCTTCATATTCAAATATTTTAATCGGTTCAATATCAATTTGGCCATGATCAGCTGTTACAATAATCAAGCTATCTTCACTTGCTTGTTTAAACAAACGTTTTAACGCTTGATTAACTTGATCAATTTCATCAGCTACTTCTTTTGATTCGGTTCCAAATTCATGCAATTTAGAATCTACTTGGTCCCAATATATATAAATAAAATTCTTTTGATTATTGTCTATAGTATTTAAACAAGTAGTCACTTGATCATTTATCGTTTTATGATTTTTTTCTTTAAATTTTGGAAAGATCTCTTTAATATTAACATTTGGATTAGCAGTTTTAATTTTTTCATATATCGTTTTTGTTTTAACAAACTTATCCGAAACATTATAAGTAAATTTATAATTATCATCATAATAATCTTTATTCATAAAGAAAACAACATGCCGGTTCTCTTCTTTTATGAATTGTTGCCAACCTACCCATCCAGAAACAACTGGCGGGATACCAGTTAAAGCTGTAGTAGTTGCGGCTGTTGTGGTGGAAGGGAAAACGGTTGTTAAGGTATCTCGCAAGTGATTATTTAAAAAACTAGCTTTATCAAGATGTTTTTTAATTATCTCTGTCCCTAAAGCATCAACTAAAACAAAAATAACATTACGATAGTTATTCTTTAACTTATTGTCTAAATAAGGTAGTCCTTTATATTCTGTTTTAACATTATAGTGGTTTAAAATTGAATTTGGAATTGATAATAATGAATGATCATAATCTGGAAATACAAGTTTTTTATTCATTAAGAAAACGCCTCCCTAGTTTTTGGAATAAACTTAACTCTACTATATAAATAAGTACCTAATATAGCTGCTAATACATTACTAGCTAACATTGAATACCAAATACCTTCTGGACCCCATTCTAACACGTGCATAGCCAATAAAACAAACGGCAATCTAAACATCCATAATCTTACAATTGCTAAAATAAATGAATACTGTGTTTCTCCACTTCCCTGGAAAGTATTTAAATAAGTCATAAATAAAGCCATTAATGGTAATCCTAGACCAATATACAAAGTATATGTAGCCGCATGTCTTAAAGCTTCAGGATCTTCACTGAATAACCTTACTATTGGTTCTCTAAAAGGCAATATTATAGCTACGCCTACTACCATCATCAAAAAACCCAATATAATCCCCTGTTTCACAGTGCTTTTAGCACGTTTTACATTACCAGCACCTACATTCTGTGCGATATAAATTGCGACAATTGTACTCACCGCAGAAACCGGAAACATTACTAAGGAATTAATTCTATTTCCAATATAAAATGCGGCTGATACTGCTGGACCATAAGAGAAAATCAAAAAGTTTAAAATTACAAAACCAACTGCTTGAATTGACTGTCCTAAAGATGCCGGAATACCGATACGAAAAATATCTTTTACTACGATTTTATTTAATTCACTAACTCTAAATTTAACACTAATTCCAGTTTTAGGTTTAACTAAATAATAAACCATCGCTGGTATTAAAACAACCTGTGCTGCAACTGTTGCTAAAGCAGCACCAGTAATTCCCATATTTAATTCTAACACTAAAATAGGAGTTAAAATCATATTAAGTAATAATCCACTAGCACTAACAATTACTGGTGTAACCGTATCTCCTGTTGCTCTTCTAATTGCTTGAAAAGCAAAACTTAAAAACAATACCGGTAATTCAAAACTTCTTATTCGTAAATAAGTAATCGCATATTTATATACGGTATCATTATTGGCAACTGTACTTAAGATTTGCGGAGCGAATGTAAAAACAAAAACATTAAATAATACTCCTAAAAAAATAGCTATAAATAAGGTATTATTCGCAAATCTTTTAGCGTTTTTAGTATCACCTTTACCAACATATTGTCCAACAAGAGCATTACCAGCAACACTTAAACCCATACCAAATGAAATAAAAACAAAGAAAATTGGCCAAGTTAAAGATACAGCACTTTGCATTGCAGTCGCAATAGATAAGCCGCCATCATATGTTCCAGAAACTCTCCCTAAAAATATTCCATCGACAATATCATGCAAGGTTTTTAAAATATTAACTAAAAATACTGGAAAACTAAGATATAAGAGACCTTTCCAGATTGGGTTTTTATGTAATATTAATTTTGATTTTTTGTCTGTTGTTTTATCCATAATTACCTCATAAACTCAAAAAAAAATCGCGTACTGAATAGTACGCTTTAAATGCAATAATTAGCATAAAAAATTTAAAATGGTGCCGAAAGCAGGAATTGAACCCGCAACCTACTGATTACAAGTCAGTTGCTCTACCAGATTGAGCTATTTCGGCGTGGTGGAGGTTGACGGGCTCGAACCGCCGACCCTCTGCTTGTAAGGCAGATGCTCTCCCAACTGAGCTAAACCTCCAAATTTCACTCGCATAAAGATTTTACTATTTATTAATCTATATGTCAAGAGAAATTTCTTGAAAAAATAAATTTTTAAATATAGCCATTAAAGATTTATTTTATCACAAATAACCATAATTTTTTTTATAAAAATTGTCACAATTAATAAATCCGCACTACCACCAAAACTCAAGTTATGTTTAATACAATATTGAGTTAAATTTTCTATAGAATTTTTATTTATTTCTAAATCTCTAAACTTGTTTTTTACTTCTAGATAATAATCATAGGTTTTCGCTCTTTTTAAGAGAGTAGTGTCTTCAATTTCACTAATAAAAAAAATTAATGTTTGAATTAAACTTGAATCTGAAAAATCTATCAAATATTCTAAAGCTTTGCTAACATGTGTATATCCCTCTAGCGCTTCACCAATTGCTCCAGAGATATTATATTTATTATATGCATACTGTCCAAAAGTGTTTAAATCAGCTTTAGATTTAAAGAAATCTTTTGCAAGTTGTTTAATTACTTCTAAAAATGTCTTATCTTCATTTCTAGAAATAATGAAACTATAAGCTGTAACAATAAGACCTAAATGAAAAATTAAACCTTTATAAGCATTGACGCCATTAGTTGTTTTATACATAGCTTTTTCAGCTTCAATACCAATTTTTTTAACTATAATTAGAATATCTTTTAAATTCTTTTTAGTTCTAACAACTGCCAAGAACATATCATAAAAATAAGGTAGTATTGTCTTTTTAGCTTCAATCATTAGTTTATAATCCATATCTTTATGAGAACCTTGAGAATATTTTGTTACTAAACCAAACTTAGGATTTAGATTTAATTCTAAACTTATACTTTCGCCTATATAATTAAATAATAATCCTTGATAATAATCAAGTGTTTTGCTTTCTATATAATCAAATACCTCTTTAACACTATGTTTATTATTTTTTATACAATTTATTGCTAAATCATCGCAAAAAAAACATTTGCGTTTTCTTTGCCTTGAAATCTGTTTAGTTTGAGTATGCAAATCAAGATCAATAAATCTTCCTAGCGGCCATTTATTTTCAAAAGCAATTAACTTTGCTTTTATTTCATGTAAATCAATAGAATTAATTTCCAAAAGATAAAATGGACCATCTTCTGATTCAAAAAAATGTTTTTTAATTATCTCTAATTCTAACTGATTAAAACTAAAACTATTAATAATAAGATAAGCTAAGTAACTTGATTTATTATTACCAGGTATATTTGCTTTTAAAGATACAATTACTTTATTTTGCTCGGCTAAACTATTAATTAGTTTAGCGCGTTTTTCTCTAGCTTCTAATATATTATTTGATATAGTCATCATGTACTTTTCTTAAAACATCAATATAAGTACCATCACGATATTCTACATAACCGATAATTTTATCATCGGTTTTAATATTTGCTGGAACACCAGTAATATCATGAGTTTTATCTAATAATTCTTTAATATCGAAAACCTTAATTTTTGAAGACTTAAGTTTTTTAATTAAATCTTTTCGTTTAGGATTTATTGCAATTCCTCTTTCGGTAATTAAAATATCAATATCTTCTCCTGGCGTAGTAATAGTGGTAACTTTTTCTTTAATAATTGGTATTCTAGATTTAATTAAAGGTGAAATAATTATTGTTACTTTCGCTCCTTTAGCAATATCAGCATGTCCACCGCTACCACCGATTAAATAACCGCTTGAATCAGTAGTTACATTAACATTAAAATCAAGGTCAATCTCTGTAGCTCCTAAAATAACAAAATCTAACTTTTCAGCTATAATATCTTTTTCAAAAGGATTGCCATATTTAGAAGCCGACATTGCAATATGATTAATATTTTCTTTAAATGATCTAACAGCTTCTAAATCAAAACATTGTACATCATATAATTTTTCAAATAAGTTTGCTTCTAGCATTTCAACATAACTCTTAGTAATGCCACCCGAAGCAAAACCACCTTTAATATCTTGCTTTATCATAATTTCTTTTATGTAATTTACTACAGCTAAAGATGTTTTTCCTGCACCTGTTTGCATAGAAAAGTTATTTTTTAGTAATCCTAAATCAGATAATAAAACTGAACAATCTCGAGCAATTTTTAACCCTATAGGATCTTTAGTAACTTCTGTTGTTCCTGAAACTATCCCTTTTGCTTCGCCAATAGAATCAACAACTAAAACTCCATCAACATATTCACCATTTAATTGGTAATCATCTAATTTATCAACTAAATTATCAGTAATTAAAACAACTTTTTTAGCATATTCTAAATCAGGAACACAATATCCTAATGTGCCGCAAGCATTTTTCCCAATAGCACCACTACCGTTACCAGATCTATCCACTGTAGGACAAGCAATAAAAGCAACATCTATTGCTAAATCTCCGCTTTCAATAGCTCTAGCTCTACCGCCATGAGTATTCATTATTAATTTACCTTTTAATTTACCCTCACTAATTACTTTAGCGACTTCACCATTAAGATAATTAGTATGAATATTCGTTATATTACCCTTTTTAATTAATTCAGTCATATTTGTATAACTTGGAAAAATTGAACTAGGCGCAAAGTGTAAATCATTGAGCTTATTGTTTTTTATCACTTTACAAACTTCTTGAATAACTCTATCACCATTACGTAAATGATGATGAAAAGATAATGTGGTTTTATCTTTTATATTGAATTTATCAAAAACCTCTTCATAACTATTGAAAAAAACAGTTTTTAACTGTTTCTTTTTTTTAGACACTAATTTTCTCTTTTTATTTAAAAAATCATCGCTACTAACAAAGCGAGGTAAGTTATTAGGTATTTTTCTTTTTACACCGTTTAACATAATTTCACCTACATTAGTTCAAATAATTTAGCTTTTTCAATAATCTTTTTTGCTTTTTCTAAAACAGGACGATCAATCATTTTACCCTCAAATTGAAAAGCTCCTTTATTAAGTTCTTTTGCTTTTTTTAATACAGCTTCAGCCCACTTTATTGCTTTTTGACTAGGAGAAAAAATCTCATTAATTGTTTCTAGTTGGCTAGGATGAATTGCGGTTTTCGCTTTCATACCAAGATTTAAAGCATTTTTACAATCTTGAATTAAACCATCTTGATTATCAATATCTGTAAAAGGAGTATCAATAGGAATAAGTTTATTACTTATTGCGGCATAAATTATCCTTGATCTAGAATAAAGCAATTCTTTCCCTTCAGTTGTTCGGTTAATCTCTAATTCGCTTGTTAAATCTTCAGCTCCAAGCATTAAAGCTTCTACTCTTTCATGCTTAGCAAGTTCATAAATATCAATAACAGATTTTGTCTCTTCAATTAAACAAATTACTTTAGTAGGTTTTAGTTCAATTTTATTTTCAATTTTTTTTAGAATTTTATCCAAAACAAATAAAGAAATTTTATTTGCTTTAGGTAATAATAAATAATCTATTTTTCTAGTCTGCAATAACTTTAAGTCATCATCAACTAAATCTGAATTAACTGGATTGATTCTTAATACTACTGCTTTAGGTAATTCTTTAGTAGTAAGTAAATATGTTTCCACAAGATTTCTAGCATTATCTTTTTCATCTAAATTAACTGAATCCTCTAAATCAAAAATAATTGCATCACTCATAAAAATATCAGCATTTTGTAACATAGAGGGATTGTTTCCTGGGACAAACAATAGTGATCTAAACATCTTTCATCATCCTTTTTATTGCGACTTTTAATCTAGCACGAATCGTGTAATCTAAGGCCCCTTTATCCTCTACTAAAACTTCAACATTATTAATGTTATCTGATTTTAAAGTATCCTTAACCGCATTTAATATTTGATTATGGAAAAGATGACCGACAATACTATCGATCTTAATTTTGGTTTTATCACTTTTCTTTAACGTTATAAGACAATCATTGGATTCTTTGCTGCCAGCTTGCCACATAAACTATCACCTTTTTCGATTAGCTAATGCTATAACTCGATTCATTTCATTTTTAACTACCATAAATGCTTCATCAACACCCATACCAGGTTTAGCTAAAACCTGATTAGCTTTACAAGCTATTGCGATATTTGTTGTAACCTGAGCTGAAATATTAGTTTCATTACAAGTACCACCTGAATAACTACCAATACCAACTTTATTACAATAAAGAATCGCTTCACAAATGTTATTTACTCCGCCTAAATCAGGAGTTTTAATTTGTAACATATGTCCAGCCTTAGCATCAGCAAAGTCTTTAATATCTTCTAAAGTATTGCACCATTCATCAGCCACGATTTGTAATTTTGAACCTTTTCTTCCTAATTCTTTAGTAATCTTTGCTAGATACTCAATGGTTTCTTGTTTATTACCCGCATCAATTGGACCTTCTATTCTTATTTTTAAAGGTTTAGCAGTTTTTTCTAAATCAGTTAAATAATCAACTATTTTTGCGATATCATTATTAAAAATAATCCCTATTGTACCATAAACATCAATATGAATAATTGGCATATAGTTTCCCTTAACTCGATGTTTTAATACTCTATTACGCATCCACTCAATATATGATTTTAATAACTCCCCATCTCTACCTAATTTCTCATCAATATTATTAATTAAGCCATGAGGAATAACATCAGCTTCTTTTAGTATCATTTTATCTACACCATCATAACGCTCATCTCCGCTTTGCGTAAAAATAGGTATAGCTTTATATTCTTTATCATTTATCTGATATTCTTCGCGAATAATTTCAGCCATAGTTACTTTCTTAATACTAGCAAAAGCAGATAAAAAAGCTTGTGTAAGCCCATAGCGAATTGCGGTGTGTAATCTTTTGCCGTTAATTTTTAACTTATCATATTTTTCGGCTATTTCTTTAAAATTATTTAAATCCTCACCCACTAATAATGGTGTTATATATTTATCAATAAAAGGGATATAATCATCAGCTAAAAATAATGGATCTCTACCACCTGTTCCCGAATACTGAACAGCTGCACATTCACCTAAACCAATATCCCCATTTTCTAAAATAATCTGTATAGAAATTGCTTCACCTTTTTGTCTAATAGTTGTAAAACCATCAATTAAGGGCTTACCAAGATAAAATAAACCATCTTTTTTAGCCCCGGCTTTAATTGCTTTTTGATCATCAAAGAAAAAGCCTGTATATGCTTTTGAAAGAATAATATCTTTTATTTTCATTTTATTGGTCTTCCTATCAAGGTTCCTTTACTAACTGAATAAACATCATCAACAGTTAGTTGGAATGAGATTTTTCTATTTTCTGAATCTGCTCTTTGTTTAATCTTATTATAATGGAAATCTTTTATCTCTTGGTCCATAACTAAACTTCCAAATTCTAAAATTCTAATTCGTCCATCATTATCTCTTGCTGGAAAAATCTTTCCAGCATTATATTGACTTGGTGCAAAAGGAATATCTAAAAGGCCTTGTTCAAATGCTCTAACAACTCCCACAGCTAAATCTCCCTCACCAACTTTTAAAACAGCGTCCATCAAGCAATTAACTTCACGTTTAATTAAAGTCATTTCTTCTGTTAGTTCTTCACTTCTTGTAATCCTTTGATCCTGAAGCATTTTTACTATAAATTTAGATGCTTTTATTCCTAAACCATTAGCTTCCATTGTTGGTATACCAACAGATTCATGCGGTGATTTAGTGATTAATTTTGTTGCTTTAGAAAGTGCCGCAACTGTAGAACTATAAGATATTAATGCCATCGCTTCTGCTTCATCTGCTGGAAAACCACCCATCCACTGATGGAATACAGTAGAAATTTCCATATCATTATAGCCGAATTTTTTTAAATACTCTTTTGTTTGTGAATGTAAAGAATTAACTGCAGCAACATCTTGAATAAGGTTTCCGCCCATTCCATAACCTACAGTAATATTTTTAACACCTTGCTCAGCAGCTAATAAAGCTTCGATAATCATAACTGTGTTTGATATTGAAGGTGGAACAAGTGTTCCAGTTAAAGGTCCAAAAGGTTCACGATTAATCTTAATACCTTGTTCTTCATAATAACCTACTAATCGATCACAATATTGCCAGTTTTTAATTGAAACTTCTAGCGGAATAGATTTTGCATAAGGTATATTATAAGAAATTCCGCCACCTTCATTAGAAGTCCAACCTGCAGCATGAATAATTTCAGATAATAATCTAGCATCAGGCGTACCATGACGAGCTTCAATCGGAACATTTACCGCCTCTAAAACTTGTTTACAACTTTTTACACCATGATTTACAGCTGGAAAACCATTTAATAAAGCTCTATGTTTGTGCATTGATTCATCTAAACCTTTTTCAGCTTCCATATATCTATTTTGTCTTGTATAACTATCAATTGTGCTTGGCAAAAAATCAGCTCCAGCTTTTTCTAGAAACTGCAATAATTTTATATGTTCTCCTAATTCAGGCACACCAGCTCGCGGTTGAATTAAAGTTTCCCCATGTTCTTTTGCTTTATTTAACACAAAAGCGAAATTTTTATAACTGGGTATTCCTTTAATATATTCAACGGATTTTTCTAAATCCAATTCAGAATCATTACCTGTTTTCCAACTTTTTAAGACTTCTTCTCTTTCTTTAAAAAAGTCTTTTAAACTAATCTTCTTGTTTTTTAAATTCATTTTATTTTAATTTAACTCCTTCAGGTTCTCTTTCATTAATTTTAATGCAAGTTTAGGATCTTTTTGTGCTAATAATCCCATTGGTGCTAGAATGTATAATTGATCAACTAAAAAATCTGGATCTTTAGGTCTTAACTGTGTTGCATCATTTAATATATTTGTAGTTTGATTTAAAATTTCTTTTTGGTTTTTCGAATTAATTAAAACTCCGCCAGTACCAATCACATAATTTACATTAGTTAAATCTTTTCCTGATTGATTAAATACTTTTCCCATTGGGGTAATAACTTCATGAATAAATCCACAATGTCGATTCATTGCTCTATATGCGCACATCTCAGCTAAAAATTGATCAATAAATTTATCCCTTTCACTATGAGGTAGCAAGTGAACGTTTTTATACCTTTCGTTAACTTCAGTTTCGATATCAATATTCTTTTCATTATTGATAAACTCTATTTCTTGTTTAGAAAGAGATTTTACAATCCCAGGCGCAGAATAGCGCATACCCAAATCACCTTCAACTGTTCGTTTAGCGAACGGTTCTTCTAAGCCATGAACAACCACATCACTTCTTGAGGTTGCATAACATATTGAATACATATCAGTAGTTGCTCCGCCAATATCTACTAATACAATGTCGCCTAAACCTTTTTCGTTTAAATAGCCTTCAGAAAGTAGTTTTGCAGCTTGCAAAACAGCGTTTGGTGTTGGCAAAATCACCTGATCAATTTCATTTTCAATTTTTTTAATACCTTTGGCTTCAATAATCTGTTTTAAAAATATTTCTCTTATTGTTTTTCTCGCACATTTAGGATTCAGTTTATTTATTTTTGGCATAACATTATCGCAAATAAAACCATTCATCTCATATTTAGCAATAATGTCGATTATATCATCTTCAGCTGATTTATTTCCAGCATAGATAATCGGTACTTTAACTCCCATTTCACCAAGTAAATTAGCATTATAGATAACATTTTCTGTATTTCCACCATCAGAACCACCTGATAATAAGATAATATCAATATCCTCTTCAATAATTTTTTTAACTTCGTTCTTAGTTAAATGGTGTGAAAAAACTAAATCTACCTTAGCACCAGCCCCTAAACAAACTCTTTTAGCGGCTTCTACAGTTAATTCTTCAACAAGACCAATAGCGGCCATTTTTAGGCCGCCAGCTGCTGATGAACAAGCTATAACTTGATCAAATTCAATTTTTTTCCCTATTTTATCGTATAAGAGTTTTAATGCATTATTATAACCTATACTAATGTCCTCACTCACTGTTGTATAATGGACAGAAGTACCAATTATTTTTTCTGCATCCTTATCTACAGCACATAATTTTGTAAAAGTTGATCCAAAATCCACTAGTAAGTAATTTGGCATTTTACTCTCCTAAGTCCTCTTTTATATCTTCTAAAGCAGTTTCTATCGATGTTCCTGGAGGATAAACTCTATCAAAACCCATATCGATAAATCTTTGCTTCTGTTTCTTCAAAGTCTTGTTTTCCAACAACGATGTTTCCACCCAACATAAAGTAGTATATCCTCAAGACCTGACTCAATGCATTTTCTCTCATTCCTCTACAGTCAATCTCTCCATGACCATATAGAGATGAAACCATTATCAAATCTGCATCTGTTTCAATTGCAGCATTGATAAAATCCTCTTGAGATGATAATACCCCGATGTTAATGACATTGTACCCTGAGTTTACAAGGGTATAATCAATGATTTTGTTTCCCACTAGCATGTACATCGGCGCCAATAACGCCTATTACGATTGTTTTCAAAATAATCTCCTCTTAAGTGTAAGCGTTTTTATAACGTAAAACATTATATCATAGTTATAGGTAGAATTAAAGTTTTAATTAAAACAAATTTTAACTATTAATTGACAAGACAAATAAAAGATCACTTAATCGATTTAAATACATTTTTATTTCTTTTAAATCAGTTCTTTTTTCTAACTTTTCTAAAGCAACTAATCTGCGTTCAGATCTTCTAGTTATTGCTCGTGAAACATCTAAATAAGCTCCAGCTTTTGATTTTTCACTACCAGGTAAATAAAAAGTGTTATTTAATGGATATTTTCTTAAATAAACTTTAATAAAATCTTCTAAAATAGTTGTTTCATCTTCAGTAATTTTTTCTAGTTTTTGATAATTTTTAGAGTTTGGATTTGTGGCAACTTGAGAACTAATTCTTTGTAAATGTTCTTGAATTGTTTTAATTAACTGTGACTCCCAATAATGATAGGTTAAACCTAAAAATGAACTAAGTTCATCAATAGTACCTAAAACTTCAAAGATAGTATAGTCCTTAGAATATTCTTCATTACTATAATTTTTTGATGTTCCAGAATCACCTTTTTTTGTAGAAATTTGGCTCAATTTATTAATTAACATTTTAACCCTCTTTTCTTTTTATCAATTCTTCAATAGCGAATAAAGCTACATCTTCTGCATAATTTCCTGGTCCAAAACCAGCATCATAACCTAACTCTTTAGCCAGTTCATGATTAATTCTAGCCCCTCCAGCAATTAAAATAACCTTGTCTCTTAAATTTTCTGATTCTAATAATTCAACTAACTCAACTAAATTTTTTAAGTGAACATCTTTTTGTGTAACTGTTTGTGACACAAGTAATACATCTGCTTTTTTATCTCTAGCAATTTTTATAAAATCTTCATTATTAACCTGAGAGCCTAAATTGTAAGCTTTTATTCCTTGATAACGTTCTAACCCATAATGACCGTCAAAGCCTTTCATATTCATTATTGCATCTATACCTACAGTATGAGCATCTGTCCCAGTAGATGCGCCAACAAATATAAGCTCTCTTTCAAAATTAGTTTTTATCATCTCCTCTATTTCTTTTTGAGATTTAGAAGTCTTTTTAATTTCAGTAACTTTAATTTTATCAATATCTACATTTGCATTTAATGCCCCATAAATAATAAAGAAGGAAAAGTTTTTACCTATTTTTTCAGAATGAACAACACTAGGGTTTATTAAACCCATCTTTTTTGCTAATTCTTTAGCTGCTTGAATTGCTTTAGCTGATAATTCAATTGGCAAAGTAAAACTAACCTGAGTAGCTCCATCGTTTAATGTATCTCCATAAGGTCTAATTTTCATTAAAGTACGCCTCCAATCTATCACTAACGACATTTATATAATCATTAGATTTTTTGAAAACTCCGTCTAAACCTTTACCAGCATCTTCAGCGCGTTTTGTTTCAGCAAAAACTCCATTTGCAAGTGTTTTAAACATCCCATCTTTATCAATTTGTTTTAAAAGCATATGCGCATTTTCTAATACTTCATTAGCTCGTTTTTGGATAAAACCATCTTTTTTATAAGTAATCTCGTCGGTCAAAGATTTCATAGACTTTTGAATCATCTCAGCATTCTTAATAGCTAAGTAACGATCTGATATAAAAGGAGTATGTATAGCTTCAGTCATCATTCCTAATAAATGAATTTTTTGTTCAGTTAGATTTGTAACTATATTAAACATTGCATTTTGTTGATAAGCTCTAAATATGTTCCCATTAATATGTTTCGTTGGTGGCATATATTTTAAGGGTGCTTTAGGAAACAATTCTCTAGACAATTGCGCTTGAGCAATTTCCAATAAAAATGAATTTTCAATATTTGGGTTAATTTCAAAAGCGTGTCCTAATCCCATTAATTCAGGTTTAAGTTTAGCTTCTAAAGCAAAACCTTCATTAATAAATTGTGAAGCTGTTACTGTATGAGCTTCTAAAACAGCATCACTAGTTGTTAGATAATTATCTTCGCCAGTATTAATGATAATTCCTGAATAGGCATTTAGCATTCTTGAAAAATACTGATCAATAAATGTTCTTTTCATATTTATATCGCGAAAGATAATACCATACATACTATCATTTAATAATACATCTAATCTTTCTAAAGCTCCCATAGCAGCTATCTCAGGCATGCATAAACCAGATGCATAGTTCACCAATTTAATATAACGATTTAATTCATTCCCAACTTCATCCAATGCTAAACGCATAATTTTAAAGTTTTCTTGAGTTGCATAAGTTCCCCCAAAACCTTCCGTTGTTTTTCCATAAGGGACATAATCAAGTAAAGATTGCCCAGTTGAACGAATAACCGCAACAATATCAGCCCCAGCTCTAGCTGCTTCTTGAGCTTGCAATACGTCTTCATCAATATTACCCGTAGCTACAATCACATAAAGTTCAGTTTTTCTTTCACCATATTTATTGATTAGTTTAGTTCTTAAATCACGGTTTTTCTTGATTTTAGTTAAACTTTTCTTATAATATAGCCGCAATATTTTATCTACTTCATTCTTATTTACTAATTTATTATCAGTTAAACTAACATTATTAGACAAATAGTAATCTAAATATTCGGTTAAATTTTTATTATTAGCTTTTAAGGCAGATGCTATATATATTGACACACCTAAAGATAAATCTCCATTTTCCTTTACATCATCTACTAAACGATTAACTAATGGCACATCAAATTTATCTACTCCTTCAATACCTAGTAACCTTAAAACAGTTCTTTCTACACTAACTGTAGAATGTTTATTAATATAGTCTTGAACATCTTTAGCAATACTTTTAGCATATTTCCTACAAGATGTAATCAGTTTATTATCTAAGTTAAGTTTATTCATTCTTTCACACCTCTTTTACATTTATAACTTTTCTCTGTAATTTATTACTTAATTTATTCGCAAACTCAATTTCATCATAATAATAACCTCTTGTAGAAGTTGGATTATAACAAATACAAGCAATGTTTATTGGATCAACAACAAAAACATTATTTTCTAAACGAAATAAATTTTTTAGATTCTGATTATTTAATTGAATGTTAATTCCTGAATTAACTACAATATCAGATTTAAAATAGTCAGGCTTTTTAGTTAACCAATTAACTAGTTCATCAGTTAAAGTGTTAGGTAAAAATATAGCTTGTGAATTTAAAGTTTCTTCATTAATTATTTTATCAACTTTACCTATTATCGAAGAAAAATGTAATTCAATTAAACTATTACTTTTTAAAAAGCAGACTTTAGATTTATTTTTAAAAACTTGATATTTATCAGGAATAACTGGTAAAGTTAATTTTTTATATGATAAATTTGCATTTTCTACAGTTTTGTTAATATCAGGAGAATAATTAGCCCCAATAACCAAAATTGATCCATCAGCTATGCTAGCGAAACTCTGTCTAAAAAAGGCGCCATCAATAATAATATTGTAATCATAAATATTTTTTAAATCTTTTATTAAATGATTCATATCACTAACCAAAGAAGGGCCAGCAATTAATGCCTTCCCACTAGATAAGATTTCGCAAACCACAATATTACCAATAGACGTAAAAATATTAGTTTCAGTTATTATTTTATAATTCGCCTGTAATTTTGTTAAAGTTTCTTTAGCAGTCGCGATAATATCATTGCTCCTGACAAAAACTTGAGGTTTTTCTAAGAAGGTGACTTGATCTATTTCTTCTCCGTCTAAACCAATAGAGGTTATTATTAAAGGTTTATTATAATTATCGATAATATAGTTTAAAACTGTAGTCTTACCTGCATTTTTTGTGTTTCCTAATATATTTATTACGCGATATTTATCAAGCGCATTAATTATTTCTTTAATGTTCTTTTCTTCCTTTTAAGGTCTTTTGGTTCTAAAGAAATTTGTTTTCCCGCAAGTAAAGCACTAACTCCTTCTGAATTTTCATAATTATCTTTATTATTATAAACCGTTTTAGGTTCGCTATATGTTGAAATAACCCCTTCATAATTTCTTAAAACTATTTTCCCCGGTGCTTGTGAAATAACATAATTAGGCATTACTGGAATTTTCCCGCCGCCTCCAGGAGCATCAATTACAAAAGTTGGCACCGCAAAACCTGAAGTATGTCCTCTTAAACCTTCAATAATTTCAATACCTTTTGAAACTGGTGTTCGAAAATGTTCTATTCCTAAAGATAAGTCACATTGATAGATATAATAAGGTCTTACTCTTATTTGAACTAATCTTTGAACTAAAGTCTTCATAATTTCTACTGAATCATTTATCCCTTTTAACAATACTGATTGATTACCTAAAGGAATTCCTGCATCAGCCAGTTTGTCAATTGCATGTTTACTTTCTTTAGTAATTTCATCATAGTGATTAAATTGCATGTTTAACCAAATTGGGTGATATTTTTTTAACATATTAACAAAATCGTCTGTAATACGTTGTGGTAAAACTACTGGCGTTCTTGTGCCAATCCTAATCACTTCTACATGATCTATTTCTCTGAGTCTTTTTATGATATCTTCTAAAAACTTATCGCTTACTAATAAAGCATCTCCACCCGATAATAATACATCTCGAACTTCCTTTGTTTTTTTAATATATTCAATTGCTTGATCAATTCTTTCTTTAGGCATTCTTTCATCCGATTGTCCCGCAAAGCGTCTTCTAGTACAATGGCGACAATACATCGAACACATATCAGTAATTAAGAATAATACTCGATCAGGATAGCGATGAGTTAGCCCTGGAACAGGTGAATCAGTATCTTCAGCTAAAGGATCTAGCATATCATTATCAGAAACATGCAATTCTTCTATTGATGGTATTGTTTGTTTTCTTATTGGGCAATCCGGGTTATCCAAGTCGATTAAACTAAAGAAATATGGGGTAATAGCCATTCTAAACTTAGCCAAAACTTTTTCAATATTTTCTTTTTCGGTTTTATCTAGTTTTGCAAATTTATCTAATTGTTCTACAGTTTGAATTCGGTTTCTAACCTGCCAATGCCAATCTTCCCAATCCTTTTGTGAAACATTAGGAAAATATTTTACTTTTCTATCTAAATAACTATCATTAGTTATACTTTTCATTTTTTCTCCTTTCCATATCTTTCTACAAATAAATCATAAACTGGTTTCGATTCCCTTAATATATTTAAAGTAAATTCAGCGTGATCCTTTGTATATCCATTTCCAATTATCATCAAAGCTTCAGAAGCAATTCCTTCCGCGCCTAATGCGCTCTTTGTAAATGAAGTAGCCATACTAAAGAAATAAACTGTTCCAGTTTTCTTTGTTGGTAAAATTGATGACATTTCTGTATTTGAAACATTTACAACATTAATAGTTACATCAACTAAATCACCATTTAACTCTAAAACATTATCATATACTTCCATTGGATTTTTTGCATCCCCAACAATGATATAATCACAAACATTTAGTTTTTCTAAATCAGCTCGTTTATCTTCTGAATGAATTAAACCAATTACTTTCCCTTCTTTACCAGCATTCTTCTTTGCTTGATAAGCTGATAAAATACCAGATTTTCCTGCAGCTCCTAAAATTAAAACTGAGTCACCTTTTTTCACAAGTTTATTTACTTGTGTAGGAGCTCCACAAACATCTAAAGCTGATAATACTATATCTGCAGGTAAATCTTTGGGAATCACTGAGAAAATTCCTGTTTCAAATAAAATCGCCTGTCCTTTTATATTTACTTGATCTTTAGTTAAATCAATACTGATAATTTCATCTATTTGTAAAGGAGTTAAAGATAAAGAAACTAAAGAAGCTATTTTATCTCCTATAGAAGCATCAGTTTTATAATCTTTTCCTATCTCCTTAATTTTCCCTAATAACATCCCGCCACTTCCAGTTACAGGATTTTGCATTTTACCTTTTGTTTCAACAATATCCAATATCATTTCTGACATTTTATCTAAATCATCATTACATACTTCTCTTATTTGAGTAAAAGAAGCTGAATCGATATTTAATGTTTCCACATCAATTAAAATTTCATTATCTAAACATACCATTTGATTATCAATTTTTTCCGCAGTTTGCGGTAATGAACCTAACGGATATATTACTCTATGTGTTCCAAATCTACAAAGTTTTTCCATATTATTCCTCCATTTTTAATATTTTGCGTGTTTCGCTAGTATTAGCGATTTCTCTGTTATATTTTTTTGCGATTTTTACTACTTTTTCTACTAACTCAGCATTTGATTTAGCAAGAATACCTTTTTCTAAATATATATTATCCTCTAAACCAACTCTCACATGTCCGCCATGCTTTATTGCTAGTTCAGCAAGTGAAAACTCATACTTACCAATCCCAGCAACACTATAACTAGCGTTACTTGGAATACTATCTTTTAGAAATAAAAAGTCTCTTTCTTCTCCTATCATACCTCCATTAACACCTAAAACAAAACTATAGTGATAAGGCGGTTTAATAATGCCCTTTTTTATTAAACGTTTTGTCATATCAATATGACCTTTTTCAAAACACTCCATTTCATATTTTATCTTTAAATCATCCATCTTTTCTGCAAAATAGATTATATTATTTTCGGTGTTAATAAATATTTCATCGCCACCAAAATTTAAAGTGCCACAATCAAGAGTTGCCATTTCTGGCTTTAAGTTTAATACATCAGAGCGTTCCTCTACACTCATTCCTACCGCTCCGCCAGTAGAAACTTGAATAATTAAATCAGGACATTCCTTTAAAATAGCTGTTATAATTTTTTTATATCTTGATTTATCTTGAGTTGGTGTTCCATCATCATAACGCGCATGTAAATGTATTATTGAAGCCCCTGCTTTAAAGGCTGATTTAGCTTCATCAACCATTTCTTTAACTGTATAAGGAACAGCTTTATTATGTGCTTTTGTAGTCTCTGCGCCAGTGATTGCGCAAGTGATTATCAATTTATCCATTTCGCTGTTTTTCCTTTGGAACAATACATGTTCCTATTGCATGAGTTGTTAGGATTTTTTTCTCTAAAACATCACAAGCACTATCTGATAAATCCGGCCTAGGAGTAATCACTTTAAAACATTTAAACTCAATTTTTCTTGAGGTATTACCTTGCTTTAAGATAATCGCTTCTATTTCTAAAAAGTCTCCCGCAAATACAGGGGTTAAAAAGTCAACTTTTTCATAAGCTCTAAATAAACCTTCATCACCATCATTTCTAATTAATAATTCAGTTGCGGCATCTCCAAACAAAGCTAATATTTTTGCGCCATCAACTAAATTTCCACCATAATGAGCATCTTGATTTGACATTCTTAATTTCAAACTAGTTTTCATCTTCTACTCCTTTCATTGGCATAACTTCACTGATTATTAATTCAGCTTCAGTAGCCTCAATAACTTCTTTTACTGTATATTTAGGATTTACTTCTAATAAATGCAAGCCATCTTCTTTAACTTCCATTACCGCCATTTCTGTAACAAATAAATTTGCTTGGTTAAAAGCAGTTAAAGGCAAACGACACTTTTTAAGAATCTTTACTCTACCTTTATTTGTATGTCTCATAGCAATAATAACTTTTTTAGCTCCTGTAACTAAATCCATAGCTCCACCCATACCCGGAACTAATTTCCCAGGAATAATCCAAGAAGCTATCGAACCTTCTTGATCAACTTCTAAAGCTCCTAAAACAGTAACATCAATATGGCCACCGCGAATAAAAGTAAATGAAGTAGCCGAATCAATAAAAGCTCCTCCTTGTATTATTGATGCTTTTAAACCGCCAGCATTAACGATATAATTATCTTCGCCTTTATCTGGTCCTAAACCAATAATTCCATTTTCTGATTGAAAAATTACTTTTTTATTTTCAGGAACATAATTAGCAACCAAGGTAGGAATACCAATACCAAGATTAACTAAATCTCCATCTTTTAATTCTAAAGCAATTCTTGAAGCAATTACTTGTTTATCATTCATTTGGTTCACCTACCAATACATAATCCACAAACGGATGTGGAGTAATAACATTTTCAGGATCAATCTCTTCAATAATTTTAATTGGCTCAACTACAACTACTTCAGCCGCAGTAGCCATCATAGAATTAAAATTTCTCATAGTTTGTAAGTATTTTAAATTCCCAAAATTATCAGCTATAGCTCCGCCTATCAAAGCTAAATCAGCACCTAATGCTTCTTCTAAAAGATATTCTTTATCTTTGACTTTAATAATTTGTTTTCCTTCAGCCACAATAGTATTCAAACCAGTTGGAGTTAAAATACCACCTAATCCAGCTCCAAAAGCTCTGATTCTCTCAACTAGAGTTCCTTGTGGAACCAACTCAACAACTAGTTTATCTTCGTTCATTAACCTACCAACATTTGGATTAGTTCCAATATGACTAGCAATAAGTTTACTAACTTGATTATTATCAATCATCTTGCCAACGCCATTTCCTTCATAACCACCATCATTACAAATAATCGTTAAATCTTTAATACCTGATTCAACTACTAAATCGATCAAATTTTCAGGCGAACCATTAGTTAAAAAACCACCAACATGAATCTTCATACCATCTTTTAATAGTTTTTTAAACTTTAATTCATCAATAAAATTAGTCATGATTTACTACCTCCTTAGGCGGCATAATCTCTGCTTCTCCGATAATAACAGTTTCACCTTTTTGATTTATTGCAATACAATCAAAAGTAATTCTGTTTCTTTCAAGATTAATCGTTTTAGCAATAACTTTAGCCTCAATCTCTTCCCCAAAATAAACTGGTTTAATAAACTTTAATGATTGTTTAGTATAAATACTACCTAAACCAGGTAATTGAACGCCAAAAATAGCACTAAACAATGATCCTACTAACATTCCGTGAACGATTTGTTTTTTAAAAATCGTTTTCTTAGGATATTCCTTATCAACATGAGCAGGATTAAAATCCGTAGATATTTTCGCAAAAGCTAAAACATCTTTTTCAATAAAAACCTTTTTTGTTGAAGCAGAATCTCCAACTTTAATATCATTTATCGTAAAACTTTTCATCATAAACTCCTTCCTTTTTATAATTAAAAAAGCTGTTATATTAAAAAATATAACAGCTCTCCATATCCAATATGGCAATATTTAAGCGGTCTACTTAAATATCAAGATAATAACTTTTTAGGAAAGTTATATCCTTCGGCAAATAACCCCTTCTTTTACCAACAAGTACCTAAACAAGAAAACAAAGTAAAATACCGATTATTCGCACCTCTGTGAGTTAGAAAATTACAATGTAATTATACTTAATTATGAAAGCGTTGTCAATCTATATTTAACTTTTATTGACAAACTTATTTTATTAAATAAAATGATTTGTTTGGATGATTATAGCGTGGTATAATTTTAATAAAGAAAAAAATCTTTAGGAGGCATTTATGTTAGCTTTAATTACTGGGGCTTCAAGCGGTATTGGAAAAGAATTAGCTATTCAATTGGCCAATAAAAACTACAATTTAATTCTAATTGCAAGAAGAATAGATAAACTTAAAAACTTACGAGCAAAACTAAAAAATGTTGAAGTAACAATCTATCAAACTGATTTAACCAATATAGAACAATTAAACAAACTAATAGATAATATAAAGGATAAAAAGATTGATCTTTTTATTAATAATGCTGGGTTTGGTATAGTTGGAAAATCATATAATATCCCCACTGAAAATGAATTAAATATGATTGATTTAAATATAAAAAGCTTACATATTTTAACTAAGTTTGCCCTAACACATATGGATAGTGGTAAAATAGTTAATATAAGTTCATTAGCAGCTTATTTACCAACCCCTAAACTTGCTAGTTACGCAGCTACTAAAGCCTATGTCAGCAATTATTCAGAGGCAATCAACTATGAACTTAAAAAAGCAAACAAATCTTTAAAGGTATTAACTGTAGCACCCGGACCAGTTAAAACCGAATTCAATAAAGTTGCTAAAGCCAAACAAAAACTAAAAGCCTTAGACGTTAAAACTTGTGTTAAAATTATTATTAAAGGTATAGAAAAAAACAAAAGCCTAATCATTCCTGGCTTTAAAATGAAACTTCTATATTTTTTAACCCGATTAATGCCTAAAAAATTAATATTAAACGCTTCTTATAAAATTCAAAATAAAAAATAAAATATTAATTAATACACCCTAGCGAGTTTATAACTCGCTAAAACGACGTGGAGGAATTTAGTTATGAATTCAATAATAAACTTTTTAAACCAAAATAAGCTTCTTACTGAAATTAACAATAAAATATCAAATAAGCAAAATATTTACATAAATAACACTAATGAAGACAATGCTCTATTAGTGCTTTTATCTTTATTTAAAAAACAAAAAGAAACAATTTTTCTAATAACACCTAATCTATACACTGCTCAGTTAACCTATGATAAATTAAGTAAAGTACTAGATAAAGACGAAATAAATTTCTTTCCACAAGATGAATTCCTAACAAATGAATTATTAGTCTCATCAAATGAATTTAGATTAGAAAGAGTTAATACAATCTATAAACTATTAACTAAAAAACCACGAATCGTAATTATTAATCTCTACGGAATATTAAAACCACAATTCCCACTAGAAAAATGGCAAAAATCATTAATCAATATTAAAACCGGCAATTCATATAAACTAGACGAACTAAAAGAAACACTAATAAACTACGGTTATAAACACCAATATACAGTAGAAAAAATTGGCGACTTCGCAATTAGAGGCGGAATTGTTGATATTTATCCAGTTACAACTGAAAATCCTTATCGTTTAGATTTCTTTGGCGATGAGTTAGATGTAATTAAAACATTCGACCTAGACTCACAAAGATCAATCACTAAGGTTAACAGTTTTAAATTACTGCCAATAATTGATTTCTTTTATAATGAAAAAGAACTAGATAAGCTTAAAGAAATAATTGAAAACAAAAAAAATTCTCTAGATCTTTCTTCTTCGGCCATTGAAAAAATTAACAATGATATCGACAAACTAGAAAACAGAGATGAATTAGACCGTTTAAGTCGTTATCTGCCATTTTTAACTAAAAATCATACAACTGTACTAGATTTAAAACCAAATGCAAAAGCAATTTATTTAGATTATCACAGAATTATTGAACAAAACAAACTTTTAATTGAAGAAATAAAGGAATGGTATGAACAAACTGAAGATTATCCAAAAATGGATTTTAATGTTCTTTATGATTTTCTTGAAGTTGATAGATTACCATCTATAAAAGTAGATTATTTAGATTATTTTTATAAAGAAAAATTCAATAATATATATTCAATTTTTGGTGAATCAATTACAACCTATAATGAAAACTTAGAATATCTATACCGGGATTTATCCAAAGACAGCGATAAACTAACCCAAATAATAGCCTTTGATTCTAAAAGATATCTTAATCAATTTGCAAAAACCTTAACAAATAAAAAAATTGATTATACTACCTCAAAAACAATTAAAGAAAATAAATTAAACTTAATTTTAACTAATAAAGTTTTTGATTTTCACTCGCGAACTTTCGCTACTAAGTTAATTACTGAAGAAGCTATCAGAAAGAAAAATCTTACAAGAAAAAGAGGCGAATATGTTTCTGTATATAAACGCTCTACTAAATTAAGTGATATAAATGATTTAAAACCTGGCGACTATGTTGTTCACTATAACTATGGAATCGGTAAATTTTTAGAAATTAAAACAATGAAGTTTAAGAACCAAGAAACCGATTATATTCATATTGAATATCAAAACAAAGATAAATTGTATATAACCCTAGATTCAATTGACCAAATTCATAAATACTCAGGAAGTGAGGGATTTAAACCAAAACTTTCAAAAATTGGTGGCAAAACTTGGTCAAAAGCAAAAGCAAGAGTTAGAAAACAAGTTCAAGATATTGCCGATCAATTAATCGATTTATATTCACAACGTGAAAAAAGCAAAGGTTATGCTTTCAAAGATTTTCCTGACCTTGAAAATGAATTTGCTAGTAGTTTTGAATATATTGAAACTAAAGATCAGTTAACCGCAATAAAAGATGTTTTTAATGATATGAGAAAATCCACCCCTATGGATAGATTAATTTGTGGTGATGTTGGCTTTGGAAAAACAGAAATAGCTTTAAGAGCTGCTTTTAAAGCTATCTTAAATGAAAAACAAGTTTCCTACTTAGCTCCAACAACTGTTTTATCTAAACAACATTACAATACTTTTGTAAATAGAATGAGTGAATTTGGTATAAATGTTAAACTAATCAACCGTTTTATTTCTAGAAAAGCACAAAAAGAAATCATTAAAGGCATTAAATCCGGCCATATTGACATTTTAATCGGAACCCATAGACTTCTTAGCAAGGACATCGAATTTAAAGACATGGGCTTATTAATCGTTGATGAGGAACAACGTTTTGGAGTCATGCATAAAGAAAAAATTAAAAAAATGAAGATTAACATCGATGTTTTATCGCTTTCAGCCACCCCAATTCCAAGAACATTGAATATGGCGATTATGGGTGTAAAAAATATGAGTATTATTGAAACAGCACCGGAAAATAGATATCCAGTTCAAACATATGTTTTAGAAAGAAATAAAATTATCTTAAGAGATGCTATTGAAAGAGAGTTAGCCCGAAGCGGACAAGTATTTTATTTATTTAATCGCGTTAATCAAATTGATTTTATTGCAGATGAAGTTCAAAAAATAGTACCTAACGCTAGAATAGATATTGCTCATGGACAAATGTCAAAGCTAAACTTAGAGAAAGTTGTTGATGGATTTATTAATCAAGAACTTGATGTATTAATATCTACTACTATTATTGAAACCGGCATAGATATCCCTAACGCCAATACTTTAATTGTTCATGATGCTGATATGCTAGGTTTATCTCAGTTATACCAAATCAGAGGTAGGGTCGGAAGATCAAATCGAATTGCTTATGCATATTTAATGTATGAAGCAAATAAACGCTTAACTCCAGATGCTGAAAAAAGACTTAAAGTTATTAAAGAATTTACAGAGTTAGGTAGCGGATTTAAAATTGCGCTAAGAGATTTATCTATCAGAGGCGCAGGAGATGTATTAGGAAAAGAGCAATCCGGTTTTATTGATTCAGTTGGAATTGACATGTATATGAAAATACTTGAAGAAGAAATCAATAAAGTACAAGGAAAAACAGAAGAGAAATCAAAACAAAAAGGTGTAAAAGCACATGTCTCTAAATTCATTGATAAAGAATACATTGAAGATGATTACATAAAAATAGAAATGCATAAGAAAATCAAAAATGTTAAATCACTTCATGACATCAACAATCTCTTACAGGAAATCAAAGATAGATTTGGTGATTATAGTATTGAATTAGAGATATATATTTACGAACAATTATTTGAATATTATACAAAAAAATTACAAATAGAAAAAATAAAAGATAACAAAACAAATAAAACATTAATAGTTTCTAAATCCGGAACTAAAAAAATGGCTGGAGATAAAATTTTTCAAAGTGGAATTGAAGTATCAAAAGCTATTCGTTTCAATTATAAAAACGAACAAATCCACATTATTTTAGACACAATAAATTTAGAAAAACACTGGATATTTACGATGGTAAAATTCCTAGAAAAAATAATAAAATTTAAAGATGCTGAATAAGCATCTTTTTTTCTAAATATAGACGAATATCGATTGAAAAAAACGTGAATATATTATATAATATATAATATATATATTATAATATACGGTGGTAATTATGAAAGAGATTATTATAAAAACTGAATACATAACTTTAGGACAATTTTTAAAACATATCAGTTTAGTTTCTTCGGGTGGAGAAGTTAAATTTTTCTTAAAAAACAATAAAGTATTTGTCAATAGTGAGAATGAAAATCGTCGCGGAAAAAAACTATACCCAGGTGATAAAATTACCATTCTCAACGAAGATTACAAAATCATAAAAGATGTTACTTAAAAATTTAAGTTTATATAATTATCGCGGTTACTATAAACAAAATATTGCTTTTGGTAATAGGGTTAATTTACTTATTGGAAACAATGGAAGCGGTAAAACCAATTTACTAGAAGCAATATATTTTTTATCTTTGGCCAAATCATATAAAACTGAAGATCAAAATCTAATTAAATTCAATCAAGATTTTGCCAGGATTAAAACCACTGCTATAGATAAAGACTTACAATACAAAACAAAAATAATTATCTCAAAGACTAAAAAGAAAATTATTTTTAATGATCAAGAAATAAATAAATTAAGCAACTACATTGGCCAAATAAATGTTGTTTCATTTTTACCAGAAGATATGAATTTAATTAAAGGTCCACCAAAAAACAGACGTTACTTTATAAATTCTATTATTGGCCAAATTGATAAAAATTATTTATTAGAACTATCCAATTATAAGAACTTGCTTAAACAACGAAACCAACTAATTAAAGATTTATCAGAAGAAAAAAAACCTGATTTAACACTTTTAGATATTTATACAGAACAACTCGCAAAATCTGGCACAATTATTATTAATTACCGTAAGAAGATTATCGCTAATATTAATAAAGAACTAAAATCTATTTATCCATATTTAGCAAATAACCATAAAAAGTTTATTTTTAATTATGAGCCTTCAATTGAAAAAAACCTTGAAAAAAACCTTAAAACCAACTATCGAAAAGATTTATTTATCAAAACAACTGCTTCTGGACCTCATAGAGATGACTATAGCTTTTTTCTAGATGATATAGATTCAAAAGCTGTTGCTTCACAAGGTGAACAAAGAATAATGATTCTTGCTTTATTACTAGCAATCAGCTCAATAGTAGAAACAATTAAAAAAACCAAACCAATTCTTTTATTAGATGATGTCTTTTCTGAATTAGATTCTTTAAGACAAAATAAATTAGTTAATTTTTTAAATAAATCTGAACTTCAAACAATTATCACTACAACTACTACTGCTAATATAAATCAAACTATTTTAAATACTGCAAATATATATCATGTAGAAAATCACTTCATAAGGGGGAATAATCATGAGTGAAAACATTAGAGATTATACATCAAAAAATATTCAAATATTGGAAGGTCTAGAGGCTGTAAAAAAACGACCAGGAATGTACATAGGCACAACTGGGCCAAGAGGCTTGCACCATTTAGTTTGGGAAATTGTTGATAACGCTGTTGATGAAGCATTAGCTGGTTATTGCGATTATATCCATGTAGAAATATTACCTGGAAACATTATAAGAGTTGCTGATAATGGTCGAGGAATTCCTGTAGATACACATCCAAAAACTGGTAGACCATCTGTAGAAACTGTTTATACCACTTTACACGCAGGTGGAAAATTTGACCACGATTCTTATAAAGTTTCTGGTGGACTACATGGAGTTGGCGCTTCTGTAGTTAATGCTTTAAGCTCTTTTATGACTGTAGAAATCCATAAGGATAACAAGAAATATATTATCGAGTTTGAAAATGGCTTCTTAAAGAAAGAATTAGAATGCGAAGGTGATTCTAATCGCAGTGGTACAGTTGTTACTTTTTTAGCTAATCCTGAAGTTTTTACTGAAAGCAATGTCTATGACTTTGAGATTCTTAGAACTAGAATACAACAATTTGCTTTTTTAAATAAAGGCATTAAATTTTCTATTACCGATTCAAGGAATGAATTAAAAATCATTAATAAAGATTATCAATATGAAGGTGGAGTTAAAGAATATGTTGCTTTCTTAAATAAAGGTAAAGATGTTCTTCACCCCAATGTTGCTTATTTTGAAGGTTTAAGTGAAGATGATATTTTAGTTGAAATTGCTATTCAATATAATAACGGCTATGCTGATAATATCTATCCATTCACTAATAATATCACTAATCCTGAAGGTGGAACTCACGTCGAAGGATTTAAGATGACATTAACTAGAATCCTAAATAAATATGGCAGAGAAAATAATATCTTTAAAAAAGATGAATCTTTGCAAGGCGAAGATACAAGAGAAGGCCTTATTGCTATAGTTTCTATTAAACATCCTGACCCACAGTTTGAAGGCCAAACAAAATCGAAACTAGGTTCAAGCGATGCAAGAAGAGCTGTTAGCACAATAATGTCTGATGGCTTAGAAAGATTTTTATTAGAAAATCCAAATGCCGCAAAAACTATTATTGAAAAAGCCTTAATGGCTCAAAGAGCTCGAGTAGCTGCTAAAAAAGCTCGTGAAGCGACGAGAAGGAAATCTCCGTTAGATGCATTAGGCTTTGCATCAAAACTTGCAGATTGTCGAAGTAAAGAGGCTTTTAAGTCAGAAATATATATTGTTGAGGGAGATTCTGCCGGCGGTTCTGCTAAACAAGGTAGAGACTCAGAATTCCAAGCTATTTTACCTTTAAGGGGAAAAGTTTTAAATGTAGAAAAAGCTCGTCTTGATCGCGCTTTACAAAACAAAGAAATCCTATCTATGATTCAAGCTTTTGGCACAGGAATTGGTGATGAATTTGATATAACTAAACTAAGATATCATAAGATTATCATAATGACAGATGCTGATGTTGATGGCGCTCATATTAGAACTTTATTACTAACGTTTTTATTTAGATACCTTAAACCATTAATTGACCAAGGTTATGTTTATATTGCTCAACCACCTTTATATAAAATCCAACAAGGCAAACAAATACAATATGCTTACTTAGAAAAAGAACTAGAAATGATATTAAAAGAAATGAATGGAAAACCAGGCATTCAAAGGTACAAAGGTCTAGGTGAAATGAACCCAGAACAACTATGGGAAACTACAATGGACCCAAATGAAAGAACATTATTACAAGTTACTTTAGAAGATGCAATTAAAGCTGATCAAATCTTCTCGATGTTAATGGGTGATGATGTCGAAAGCAGAAAAGAATTCATTAACGAAAACGCAGAATACGTTAAGAATTTAGATATTTAAAGAAGGAGTTTGACATGGAAGATAATTTTAATATAATACCAGAAGATGAAAAAAAGATTGCTGATAAGATCTTAGAAATAAATGTTACTAACGAAATGGAAAACTCATTCTTATCATATGCAATGAGTGTAATCGTATCTAGAGCACTACCAGATGTAAGAGATGGATTAAAACCTGTTCATAGAAGAATTCTTTACGGTATGAATGAACTAGGTTTAACCCCTGATAAAACATTTAAAAAATCGGCTAGAATTGTCGGCGATGTAATGGGTAAATATCACCCTCATGGAGATAGTGCAATCTATGATGCAATGGTTAGAATGGCACAAAACTTCTCATATCGCTATCCATTAGTTAATGGTCATGGAAACTTCGGTTCAGTTGATGGGGATCCCGCAGCTGCAATGCGTTATACTGAAGCAAAAATGGATAAAATTTCTGATGAAATAATCAAGGATTTAAAAAAAGATACTGTTGATTTTATAGAAAACTATGATGGTACAGAAACCGAACCAAAAGTTTTACCATCAAAAATTCCCAATCTCTTAATCAATGGCTCTACTGGAATTGCAGTTGGTATGGCAACTAATATACCTCCACATAATCTTTCAGAAGTAATTGATGGATATATTGCTTATATCAATAACAATGATATTGATATTGATGAATTAATGGAACATATTAAAGGGCCTGATTTCCCAACAGGAGGGGTTATTTTAGGTCAAACAGGGATATTATCAGCTTATAAAACTGGTAGAGGAATAATCCGAGTAAAAGCAAAATCTGAAATCAAAGAACTTGCTAACGGAAAAAAACAAATTATTATTACAGAAATACCTTTCCAAGTAAACAAAACAACCTTAATTGATAGAATAGCTACTTTAGCTAAAGATAAAGTAATTGAAGGCATAACCGATTTAAGAGATGAATCAAGCAGAAAAGGTATGAAGGTTATTATTGAAATTAGAAGAGATGCTAATGCAGATGTAGTCTTAAACAATCTTTATAAAAACTCTCAACTTCAAGTCTCATTTGGCGCAAATATGCTTGCTCTAGTTGATGATAAACCAGTAGTATTAAATCTTAAAGATATGATTAAATACTTCTACTTACACCAAGTTGAGGTATTAATTAGAAAAACTAATTATGATTTAAATAAAGCTAAAGAACGTCTACATCTTTTAAAAGGTTTTATTATTGCATTAGATAATATCGAAAAAGTTATTAAAATTATTAGAGAATCTTATGATGATACCGAAGAAAGATTAATCGCAGAATTTGATTTTTCTGACGTTCAAGTAAAAGCTATACTTAAAATGCAGTTAAGAAGATTATCTGGACTTGAAAGAGATAAAATAAATACTGAAATTAATGATTTAACTAACACAATCGAAGACTTACAAGAAACTCTTCAAAATAAAACCAAACAAAATACTATACTAGTTGAAGATGCTTTAGAAATCAAAAGACAATTCGGTGATGATAGACGAACTGATATCGACCTATATGGAGATTTCGAAATCGAAGACGAAGATTTAATTCCAGTTGAAGATGTCATTATAGCTATAACAACTAATGGTTATGTTAAACGCATGAATATAGACGTTTACCGCTCACAAAATCGTGGTGGTAGAGGTAAAACTGGAATCAATTTAAATGAAGATGATGTGCTTGATTCAATTATCTATACTTCAACTCATGACCATTTACTTTTCTTTACAACTCTTGGTAGGGTTTATAAAATGAAAGGTTATAAAATACCAAACTTTGGTCGAGCATCAAAAGGTTTGCCTATTGTAAATCTTCTTGATTTAGCCGAAGGTGAAGAATTAGCAACTTGTATGTCAGTGAAAAATTTTGAAAACGGTTATTTATTTTTCACAACAAAAAAAGGAATTTCAAAAAGAACAAAAGTTTCAGAATTTCAACATATTCGTGTCAATGGTATAAAAGCCATAACACTTAAAGAAAATGACTATTTACATTCAGTAAAACACACTGATGGTTCAAGAGACATCATTATTGGTGCCTCAAACGGAAAAGCTATTCGCTTTGCAGAAAATCAAGTAAGGAGCATGGGTAGAACTGCTGCAGGTGTAAAAGGCATAGATTTATCTAATTCTGACCACGTTGTTGGTGTTGCTGTTGTTAGTGAAGAACAAAATCAAATTCTAGCCATAACTAAACTAGGCTACGGAAAGCGTACTGAGGTAGATGAATATCGCACACAAAATCGTGGTGGTAAAGGTGTAAAAACAATAAATGTAACAATTAAAAACGGAAAACTTACAAAACTAATATCTGTAGTTGGTGATGAAGATCTATTAGTTGTTTCGAATCAAGGAATGATAATTAGAACACCAATCAACCAAATTTCAATAACAAAACGTGCAACACAAGGTGTAAAAATAATTAATTTGATAAACGAACAATTCGTAAAAACTATCGCTTTAATAAAAACAGTAGAAAATGATGATGATGAAAATGAAGTTGACGATAAAACCAAAGAAATAATCAATCAAAAAATCATCGAAAACATAGGAAAATAAGATTTTTAATAAATAGAAAAAGGCTGTTACCAGCCTTTTTCTTTTTTAATCTATGAAATTATAAAATATTTATTATAAACAAAATCAAATATACAACAAGTGAAGTTAATGCATAACCTGCTCCTAACCCTGTAACAAATCTTCGTATATTATTCGACTTTATCAAATTAAAATATTGTAACAAACCATCAACTATCATAACTAGTAAAAGAAATATATTTAAATAAATATTGTTATACCCAAACAAAAGCACAATTGGCGCAACAAAAAATTCTCCGACTAAAATTCCTGTGCATCTTGCACAAACAGGAAACTGATAATTTTTATAAAAGAATGACCTACAACTTTGTTGGTGACAACCTATATTTCTGCCAATTTTCATTAATCGCAACCATATTTTCTCAGAATTCATATCCACAATCCATACATTTTTTAACGGTTAAACTTTCTCTTTTTCCACTTAATCCGCATAATAATCCTAAAGGCCCAAAAATAATATAGCCACAGCACGCATTAGACCCACTAAAACCATCAGATTCTTTTGTTAAATATGCAATTTTCTTCGAGTTACAATTTGGACACCTTACTTCTTGATTAGTACTATGTTTATTAGGTATTGGTTCATCTAATATTTCTTGTTCTACATTTTCATTTGTCGCATAAGTAGAAACATCAAATTCTTCATTGCAATTATAACAATATCGATTTGAATCATCATTTTCTTTTCCACATAATATACAGCGCTTCATGAAATCACCTCTTTTTATCTAATATGATTTTACTACGTATTAGGTTTAAAAACAACACTTCAACTAAGTTATAAAATATTCATAATAAATATATAAATTAAGTAGAGACTAAATAATTATTTTTATTTAGTCCCTCTCACACCACCCTGCGTACGGAACCGTACAAGGCGGTCGATTTGACTTTATCTGCTTACGTCTCTTTGAATGGATGAAACAAGCCTGTTATTTAAAGTTTCTCTTTCTTTGTCTGTATTCTCATTCAAAATCTTTATACTTCTATAAATATTAATCTATCTATCATCTTATGTCAATCATATTTTGAAGAACAAAGATTTTGCTCGACATCAAAGGTGTTAAAGTAATATCGTAAGCGTTGCCTTGTGGGGTACCATTACACCATTGTTCCTGCTCTTCAATACCAATTTTATTGGATTCACCAAGTGGATTAACTTGAATGTTGGTGTGACATTTTCATTTTTGATTTCCATGCCCCTTAGTTGATTTGGCATCGGTTATTCTCCTTGCCGGTATATTTGGCTGGCGGTTGCCTATTATATGTCCTTGTTGGCATTGTGATTGCCGTTATCAGTGGAACCATGATTTCATTATTTAAAATGGAAAAATATGTTGCTAATTTCATCGGAGATCAAGGAAACTATCCAGTGAAGAGATTGAATTAAGCAAAAAAGAAAGACGTCAATATGCCATTGATCAAGTTAAAGAAATCATTGAAGGGTATGGATATATATACTAATTGGGGTTGGAATAGGTGCTGTTATTCACGGATGCATTCGAAACATGGATACAAACTGTTCTTGGTGATGATAATCCATTTCCAGTGATAATCATACAATTGTCGGAATACCAATGTATGTCACGGACATCTTTGCTTCCTGCCAATTAACAAACCACTCGTTTATAAGGGTGTTGGAATCAGTACAGTCCCCTTTTGCATTTATGATGGCAATTCACTGCACTTAGGCTTACCATCACTGATATTATTAAAGTTGTTAAATGGAAACTCATGGAACATTTGTTGGTATTGTTACGGCAGATCATTATCACGCGATTTATCTATTTAATTTATTTGAACATATATTTATATAAAGACAAAGACAATGGATTAAAGTATTAGGATCTGGATGCAAAATGGTAAGGCGAAAAGAATTAAAAAGTCATTTTAGAAAATGATTTCGATGCAAAAGGGTTGAAAAGGTAACGGATATCTTGAGATATCAAAGTACAACCTATTACACAAACACCAGGGGATTTGTCATTGATGAAAAAGAAGAAGTTGTTGCTAGTGGAAAACTACTTGAAGAAGATGAAATACTTGCTTTACTACAAGCAGAGTAAAGGACAAGAAGTGTTATTTTTTAACTAAATTATTCTTCCATGCTTTTGGAATATCGTATACTTTTGATAAAATCGCCCACAACAACAAGGCTCTATAAATTTAAAAACACTCAATGAGCATTCACTCAATTGCTGCTGATGAAGACTGATGATACAACAAATGAAAGATGACTGGTAGGCGTGTTTAGGCTGGACAAGCCCTTCCAGCATATCCATCAATAAAGTCATCAATATCTTTACATTTTAATGGCCATTTTTAGGATTCTTTCGGCTGGTGGGTGCTAATTCAATGATTTCTTCTAAAGCAGTTTCAAAACTTTTGCTTCAATTCAAGGTTTGTCAAGCATATGAAAGCATCAAGATAAAAGATTCTTTGGTCATTACCATAAACTCATATGCACTCTTTCCAAAAGTCTCCTAAGATTTAAAGACAATATAAGGAACAAAGCCACTTCATTTGCATGTCATTAACTTCAATTTTGTCTATATCAAAAACCTAAGTCATCAATCAAATGAGATTCAAACACTTGTTGTTTAATATATTTTTCAAGCATACTTAGAATATTCTCCTGGAGGTTTAATTTATCTGAGTATTTGAGGAAAGGCTTGAGAGTATTAAATTACTGCAGTTCTTGATCTGAAGTGCTTTATATAGCCATAAAGAATATCTCCTTGAACTGAATACATATTATTAGGATAAACAAAAATCCTGTTTGCTTGATCGAATATCTCTTTCTCTTGCTTAAGAAATATTAAAGACTGCTTCTTTGATGATTCTTAAATATTTATGATCTAGTATATCAATGGACTCCCATTACCTGGATTTGATAATAGCTACTTCAGTTTAAATCATTTGATTCATTCTAAATCCTCCCAATCCATGGTTTCAGTTCCTATTAACACCATTAAAATAAAAACTGTTGATTGATATCTAAAATATCCTCATCACAGAAACCAGATCTCAATTTATGGATATCACCCTCATGCATTTTATAAGGGTCTTGGAGATTTAATTTTCACTATAGACACAAATCATCAGTCTTTTCATTTAAAGAATTTGAATGGTAATCTGAGGCAACCCTTTTCTAACTAACTCTGATTTTCGTTGATATGATGTGGCCTCTCCATGATGGCTTGTACAATATGGGCATTGGTTTGTTGATGAAACCACCTTTACCCTATCATTTCTCTTTGCCCTCTTGATAAACCACTCTCTCCAAACGCGGGCGTTTCCTTATAAGCATATGGGCCTTTAATCATTTGAGGTTTTAAACTATGAACCTTAATTACATTAGCTGTTTCTTACCAGTCCTGTTTCAGCATCTTCAATATAATTTTTTAATAATGGATCTTCATTTTTGTCAATTTCTTTTATCGACATTGTAGCCTCCCTATGTTCCATCTTCGTAAATCATATTAAAGAAAAATGATATAGAGTATAATCTCTATACCTGTTATATTATTTCATTGAAAATTTGAAATCTTCGCTACAGAAGTTTTGGTGACTTGTTTAATTTCAAATCTATTTTATAACAGAACACTTCTTTCTTTCTTTAGTTGAAAATTATGATATTACTACAGTTAGGATTAAAACTATTATAAATTTGAAATCGTAGCACTGATGCCTCTGACTCTCGAACATGACCTTCTTGGATAAGTCCCATTCACGAATCATTTTGGAACTGGCAACATGATTTTTTATCTCTCACAAAGAACTTGAGATATCTTAACTCTGCCTGAGCTAATTGATTTTCCAATTAATCTCAGTCTTTTGCAAATGAAAACTCCGGTTATATTCTCCCCCAAACAATGGCACAATCGCCTTTAGCACTAATGAATATAGAATATAAGCGAATTGCCACGAAAATTACATATTAACAGGATCCATTCAAATTATAATTAATTCAAATTATGTGATTTTCTTAAGAGACTCAATATGTTTTTGATAATCGTTTAGAAACATCCAAATGCTTTTAACTTGATCGACAAAATCCTTATATATATTGCATACTAAAGAGCGGTTTCAAAATTGTTTTAAGAAAATTGACAATCTTCAAAAATGTGTTTGAGGTTTGGACAAAGCTAAATGATCCATTGTGTGAGTCAATTTTTAGGTTATTGATATAATCCGTCGCATTTAAGTCACCTAAATCATTTTCTTCTGCTTCATCCATCAATCCATAGTAATCAACGCTGACTAATTTATCTTTAAAGACTTGATCATCCAATGAAATGATATACTAGAGATACTTGTGTCATCCCGGAATAATCATCAACAGGAAATGCACTCATTAAAATATTTGGATAATCATAACTTGAATAGACATCTTTTTGGTAGTGTCCAGCTGAAGGCCTACTCATAAGGTTTTAGTTTTCATTAAATTTACATAAATCTAAATACAAGACTCATATGAATAAAGTTTTTAACTCATCATCTTTCACTATCTTAGTATTCTTTTGATAGAAAAAATCCTTAGGAACAACAAATAATCATATATTTTGAAACATCTTCATTAAATTGAATTTCGTTTAAGGCCACTCTTCTTTGGAAGTATTTTCTCTTTGATTTCTTTTGGATTGTAGGTTTCAATTTGATGCATGCGTTTATAATAAATAATCACAACCATGATAATGATGAAACCATTTTAATATAACAACAAGTCCTGGATTTATTATATCATATAAGTAACCAAAAATCATTTGTCAATTAGGTGCAATCGCTGTAAACTTTAAACCGGGTATTGAGTTCTCCCCCATATATTCCATAGGCACGATGTTTTTGAAACAAGGTTTGAACAGCGATATTGACCGCAGTGACAAAAACGCCAATGATAAAACAAATAGCAAAACAATCATATAAGAAGCAAGCCATCATACGAGAGAATATTGAGTTGGTGGATGGTTATAGAAATAGGCATAATCAATAGACCAATAATCGAAATGATTTAGCCAACACATCGCCTAATTTCATTTCTTTTAGGCTTTGCTTTTATAAGTAACAAAGGCGCGACCCAATCATTGAGGCTAATTAAGACTGTTTGTAGAAGATTCCCTAATTAGTATGTTCAAGTTGTAAAGAGAACTTCCCTTACCAAGAAAATAAAAGGTAGCAATAGTGGTGCAATGCTAAAAGTTAATAATGGTTATACATTGATATAATGGTTAGAATCGGTTTAGATTCTTTGATAATTTTAAGCCACTAAACAAATCCTTTTAAAGCTGACAAAGTTTAACATTATCCTCACTCTTAGATTTAGGCACATGAGCCAAACATCTCACCTGATTACGAGAAAACAAGAAAGTAAATGCATTGATAATGATTGCGACAAATGAATAAAGGCTCCAAATATTAATGCCTAAAAATTGGCGCCATTAATTGACCAATGAAACTAACATGGTTCTGGGCGAGTTTGCTTCCGGATGATCTTTTTCAACAACACTTAGCATTACAGCCAGACATTGATGAATGGAAAAGATTTCCAGTAATTTCTAACAATATAACCAATAAGTAAATAAGACCAGCCGTTGAGATTCATTGAAATATAAGTAAACTGCAAAACCAGAAATTAAACAAAGGCATTGATTAAATCAAGAATAATGATTGATTTCTTTTTATCAAACCAATCTGCAAAATGCACACCACCGATATCGGTGATAGAAAAATTCTTGGTAATATCGATATGGCTAACACTGGATGCAAGTAAGGTTAGGATCCTGTTAAAGCAAGTACATACAGTAATAAAACAAATTGTTGTATATTACGCCCATTATTATTTGCGGGGAGTACCAGAACAACTAACATATAATTTTATTTTGGTAATTGTTTATTCATAAGTTAACCTTCTTAAAAATCTTATTTCCATAATTGTTTATTATATTACGGCTGACGATAAAACTGTTGCCAATAATCAACTGGATTCATATAATTCGTATACTTTTTATCGTCTTTTATAATTATTTTTTAAATGCCATGATTCATTCCCCTAATAATAAAAAACACTCGTTATCTCCAGGAAAATTCTTTTACTTTGGATCTTGATCAAATTGTTGTATTAATCACTTGGATTTAAATAATTGACATAAACTCTTTTTTCTTCTCTCAAAGATTTCATTGTCTTGCCCTCTATATCCATTACTTACTTATTTCCAAATATTTTTGTGATTTGAATCTTGGTAAAATTGTGCCAGTAATCATTTCTGATTCATTTTAGTTGACATAAACTTTTTTCTTCTCTTAATTTCATTTTCTTCCACCTTAAAAATCTTTTTTACATTAACCCGTCTTTCTTTTAAGACAATTATATAATACAACGAAATCTATCAGATATCAAGAAAAAAATAGATGTTATCTAATTTTTTAAATTTTCTTGGTAGCCAAAATATCCCAATTGCGATTAAAGTACGGATTGGTTTGCTATTTTTAATTAACTTGAATCCTTCTTTGACATCTTTTTTAAAACCTTTAATCGAACGTTGATTATCTTCACTAATGCTCTTAGGAACAACAATAAATAATTCGCTTATTGCAGATAGTAAAAAACTAATAGCATTAATAATCAAAGCAATTAACAAGCCAAATATCCCATAAATTAAAGCCCCTATAATTGGTGCCATAAGTTGACCAAAAGAGACAACCATTGTTCTAAGTGAATTTGCTTCTAATAACTGATCTTTTTCAACAATACTTGGAATAACTGCTGACATTGAAGAATGAAAAAATATTTCTGTTATTTCTAACAAAACTATTAGTAAGTAGATCCACCCTATAGTTAATACTTCATTATAAAATAACATTACCGCAAATCCTGCTATAACTATCGCATTAACTATATCCAAAATAACAATTGATTTCTTTTTATTAAACCAATCCCCAAAAACTCCTGCAATTGGAGAAAGTATAATTCTCGGCAAAATTGATATAGCCAACATTGATGCAAATAGGGTTGCCGAGCCAGTTAAAGCTAATACATATAATGATAAAACAAATTGTTGAATGTTGCTCCCCAAAAGTGAAACAAAATTACCTAATACAACTAACATATAGTTTTTATTTTTTAATAATTTCACATTCATATGAATTATCCCTTCCGACAGCTTAAAAATGATTCTAAGATATTTTATTAAAGAAGAACCTTCCGGTTCTTCTTCTTTTGTTGAACACGTAAATTATTATTATTATTATTTTTGAATATCAAATTTAAATTGTTCCCAATATTCAGTAGGGCAAATAAAGTTATAATTATATACGTGAATTTTTTCAGTTTTATTTTGGCCATTAAATTTCATAATATTTCCTCCTGATTTAATAAAGATTATTTCCATATTTTTTTTGATTGTTTAGGTTCTTGATAAAATTGATCCCAATAATCATTTGTACTAATTCCTTGAATATATACCTTTTTAATTTCTGTAAATTTCATTTTAAAACCCCTCCTTAAACTTTATAACTATCGATTTAATAACTGATTTTTCTTTCTTAATTCTGTAATATAAGATTTTGCTGATGATTCTTTATAGAATTGATCCCAGTAAGCATTAGGACAAATACCGCTTATATTAATTTTTGATTTATTATTTGTCATATAAATACCCCTTTCTTAATCAATATTATGTATGTTTTTCATATGTTGAATCTAGTTTTTCTTATTTACAATTACATTATACAACGATATTTATCTATTGTCAAACAATAAATTAGATATTTATCTATTTAATTTTAAATATTTAAAATTTTATCTAATTTAAGCCAATTTAATTTAAAAATTTCTAATAAAAAGAGAAGAATTTGGCATTCTTCTAATTAATTTATGAGTTTTTACAAGTAATTTTAATTTGTTGTTCCAATATTGCTTCTTTTTTTTCTGCATCGTTAGAGAATTTTTTAATGATAAACTTTTGTAAAAAAAAGTAACCCAATAGGTGGATTACTTTCAATATTTTTAATGGCGGAGTAAGAGAGATTCGAACTCTCGCGCCGGTTGCCCGACCTACACCCTTAGCAGGGGCGCCTCTTCAGCCTCTTGAGTATTACTCCGTTTAACAGTCAGCCATTTTATATTACTAGATTTTAGGCCAACTGTCAACTATAATTTCTTTAACTTATGTATGTTTCTTCCTCTTCTTTTTCTTCCTCGTCTATCCGAGGGTCAGGAGTGTCTTTTTCTTTATCAATGTCTTCTTTAGGTAAATCTTTTTCATACTTAACTTCAGCTTCTTTAGTTTTCTTAGTATTAAGAGATTTAGAGAATTGTCGATACTTTCTATATCCACCATAACCATCATAACTTAAATAAATTGCACTACCAATAGTAACAAATAAGAATAACCATCCTAAAGTTGAAGCATCAAAATCGTTCCACATTACAAGTACAGCGCCTAAAGATAAAGCTAAAATGTGAAAAATAAACTTAGGTACTTCTGTTTTTTCTTCAAAGAAAGATGTTGAAACAAAGAATACTAAACCTCTTAAATAGAAGAAAAACGCTAAAAACCACCTAAATAATTTTGACCAAGTATCTGCTTGATCACTATCAAGTCCTTTTACACCCGCATAAATCATAACAACACCAAGAACTACACCTATTAGTATTTCAAACAAGTTAATCGTTCTTAATACTTCTTTATTCAGTGTTTTCAGCAAAGGATAAACCCTAAACAATGAATAAATCGTAATTGCAATACCAGTCACTGTATAAACAACATCATCTGATAAAACCATAAAAATACCTATACCAAGTAAAATAGCAGCTATAATCCATTTAATAAGCCATCCATAACCATATTTTGCTTTAGCCATAATAAACCTCCTTTAGTTTAAAATGTTCTATATTTACATTATATCTTTATAATTCACATAATTCAATTATATTCATTAATGTTTAATTTATAAAACTAGGTTTTTCATCTGGTTTTATCATTGTAAGTTGAAGTCGTTTTCTATCAACATCAATAGAGAGGACCCAAACCTTAACAATATCTCCAACTTTTACAACCTCTAAAGGATGATTAACGTATTTTTTGCTTAAATTTGAGATATGAACTAAACCAGCCTCTTTAATTCCTACATCAATAAAAGCACCAAAATCTACTACATTTCTTACTGTACCTTGTAATTCCATATCAGGTTTAAGATCTTCAAGATTTAATAAATCGCTTTTTAATAAAGGTTGCGGAAAATCATCTCTAATATCTCTTGTTGGAGAGATAAATGCTTCGAGAATATCTTCTACTAGAATAATATGTTCATCTAACTTATTCGCTAAATCACTTTTGTTAATTTCAGAAATTTTTGCTTTTGCTTTTTCAGTACCAATGTCATTTAACTCAAGTTCTAATTCCTTAAGTATTTTCTTTGCTAATGAATAACTTTCAGGATGAATAGGGGTTTTATCTAAAGGATTTTTAGAATTAAATATTCTTAAAAAGCCTATTGCCTGTTCAAAAGTCTTTTTACCAATATTTTTAACTTTTTTTATCTTGTTTCGATTTTGAAAAGGGCCTTCTTCTTCGCGATAATTCACTATGTTCTTTGCAACTTTAGCTGATAAACCAGAAACAAATTGTAATAGTGAATGACTTGCAGTATTAACATTTACTCCCACTTGGTTAACGGCTGTAGTAACAACAAAGTCAAGAGAATCGTTTAATTTAGCTTGTGAAACATCATGTTGATATTGACCCACTCCGATTGATTTAGAATCTATTTTTACTAACTCTGATAAAGGATCTTGAATTCTTCTAGCAATTGAAACAGCAGACCTTTCTTCAACTTGAAAATCTGGAAACTCTTCTCTGGCTAATTTACTAGCAGAATATACACTAGCTCCTGCCTCATCAACTATAACATATTTAATATCTGCTTTAATTTCTTTAAGTAAATCAACAATAAATTTTTCTGTTTCTCTAGATGCAGTTCCATTACCTATAGCTATAATATCAATTGGATATTTATTAAACAATGAAACTAATCTGTTTTTAGAATCTTTAATTTGTTCATCAGAAACTCTAGCACCTTGATAAGCTTCATGAGGATAAATAACTGATTTATCAATAAACTTGCCATATTTATCAATAACAGCTAATTTACATCCGGTTCTAAAAGCTGGATCTATACCCAAAACTACTTGACCTTTTAAAGGTGGTTGTAATAATAAAGATCGTAAATTTTCTGAGAAAATATGAATAGCTTGGTCTTCAGCTTTTTCGGTAAAATCACTACGAATTTCTCTAGATATTGAGGGACTAATTAATCTTTTATAACCATCAATATATGCCTCTTCAATCAATTCATTTACAATCGAATATCTTCCAAATATAACTTGACTATTTAGATATTTAAAAATTGGTTCAGTATCAACATCGATTCTAACTGTTATTGTTTTTTCTTTTTCTGCACGATTTATCGCAAGTATACGATGAAGTTTAATTGATTTTAGTCTTTCATTATAATCATAATAATTTTGATATGTTTCATATTGATCTTTAGCATCTTTTTTCTTTTGCGTTACAATTGAACCGTGATTATATGTATATTCTCTAATCCATTTTCGATAATCCGCATTATCTGATACCATTTCAGAAATGATATATTTGGCTTCCATAAATGCATCATCAATCGTTTCAACTTCTTCAGTTAAAAATGGTTTAGCCATTTCTTCTAAAGAACCTTCTTCAGGGAACATAAGCATTTGGTTAGCTAAGGGTTCTAATCCTTTTTTTATGGCCTCTGTAGCTTTAGTCTTTTTCTTTTCTTTAAACGGACGATAAATATCTTCAAGATCAACTAATTTATCAGCTTTATTAATATCATCTACTAACTCTTCAGTAAGCATTCCTTTTTCATCAATTAATCTGATAATATCTTCTTTTCTTTCTTGGAGATTCTTGCTATACTCATATTCTTTTTGAATTGCTCTAATTTCTTCTTCATCCAATGAATTAGTTTTTTCTTTTCTGTATCTAGCAATAAAAGGAACTGTATTCCCCTCTTTTAACAGTTCTAATACAACCTTGACTTGTTTAGTTGTAATCGCTTGTGTTTTTGCGACTTCTTTAATTAAATTATCATTTAAATATTCCATCTATTTACCCGCTTTCCCCTTATACATTTTATCACAATTATCAACAATTTTTAAAAAAAAGAGCTAAAAAATTTAGCTCTAATCATTAAACGGTTCATAACTTCCTGCTTCTAAAGAATCTAAAAAGTTATTAATATTAACTCTTCCAATTATTACTTCCTCAAATTCATTATCCGTAACCACAACAATCATCGGAGGAATAATTTCTTCTTCTTCAATACCTGCTAAGAAGTTGTCTTCGGTATATGCTGTTTCACCTTCACCAACTTCTCTAGCTGTAATAGATTCAGCATCAGCTAAGAAAAATCTTTCAGCTTCTTTGTTATAATCATTAGCAAAGCCTAATACATCTTCTTTCATTTCTAAACAAGTAGGACAAGTATTTGAATAAAAATACACCGCATAGTTTGATAATTCATTTCTATCATCATCTGTCATAGTCCAAATTTCGTCGTAAGTATTTGCGTGTGTATAACTATCGTAATCTTTCCAATCAGTTGCTTTATCATAAATAAAAGCAAATAACATTAGTAAACCTACCGCTATTATAACTCCAACAATTACTTTTAATAATAAAAGTTGTGGGTTTTGTTTCTTATATCCTTTTGAATAAGTAGCCATTTTCTCACCTCAATATCTTAATTTTACATAAAATAGTTAAATAATTCAAGTGTTAATTTTATTTATTTTTCTTCAATGATAGCTTGAGCAATCACATTGTCTTTTTCATGAGAGATACTAACCCAAATAAAAAAGTTTTTATAATTAGGATTTTTTACAATTGGCTTTCCTTTAACATCATTTAAAATAGTAACATCTTGAAAATATATTTTAATATCCATATTACCAAAAGCTTTAATTATCGCCTCTTTAAGAGCGAATCTTCCCGCTAAATATTCTTTCTTTCTAGAAAGAAGTTTAAAAGATTTATAAACTTGAATTTCTTCCTCAGATAAAATGCGTTTAAAACTTGTTAATTTTAAACGATCAATCTTACAAATATCAATTCCGATTCCTTTAATCATATTTACCCTCAGAAATATTTATTTTATTAGCTAAATCCTTTATTGCTCGAAAACGATGATTTAAAGCTGATTTAGAAATACTCTTATCAAAGTGTTCCTTCGATAAATAACTTAGCTCTTGTAATGAAGATTCTGGATATTTTTTTCTTAGAAAAATAGCTTCTTTCATGCTTTTTGAAATATTCTTTTCAATATTATCTTCAATTATTTCAATATTTTTTAATTGTTCCTTTGCGGCAATTTGTGCTTTTCTCTCATTAGCTATATCACAATTAATTACGCGATTTATTGAATTTTTAAAATCTCTTTTTATCCTTGTATCTTCAAAGGTAAATAAAGAGTTATTAGCGCCAATCACTTTTAAAAAATCTGCAATTCTTTCTGCTTCTTTTAAATAAGTAATATAGCCGCGCTTGTTTTCGGCTATTTTAGCATTTAAATTAAATTCATTGGCTAAAGTTTTTATAATTTCGCTATGTGCTTTTGAATAAGACTGTATTTCCAAGTGATAAGCGCTTGTATCTGGAGAGTTTATTGATCCAGAAGCTAAAAACGCTCCACGTAAATATGCCCGTTTACAACATTCTTTTTCAATTAATTCCTTATCAACATCTTTAAAAAATAGAGCTTCATCGTTTAATAATGATAATTCATTTAATAGTATATCTACTGATTCACTAATCTTAACAATAAATTTTTCTTTATTTTTAAATTGACTAATTTTCTTTTGAATTAAACTATATTCAATATCATAAATTTTCTTTAGTAAATATACAAATCTCCTTACTACAGAATTATTAGTTGTTTGAAAAACTAAACTAATACCTGTAGAATTTTTTTCTATCGAACCATTAATATGTAACATAGCTGATAACTCAGCTTTATTACAACAGTCCAAATGTTTGAGGCTTTGTAATTCTTTTTTTATTTCTTTTGCAAATGACATATTACCACCAATCCTTATATGTCATGATTTAAAATCAAAAGTATATTTTGACTCTGCATAAGTCTTGCCTTTTCTTTTAGTTCTAAGATAAATTGAAACTAAAATACCACCAATTATCATTAGTACTGAAGTTACTATTGCAAGTTTAAATGTTTGTCCTAAAAATTCGAAAGTCAGTGGATCTGTTCTCATAGTTTCGATAAATATTCTTAACCCACCATACCAAATTAAATAGAAACTAAATATTTCACCAAAGTGTATTTGTTTAATTCTTCTTATAATAAGCATTATACTAAATCCTAATAAATTAAAGATTGATTCATAGAAAAAAGTAGGATGATAAAAGCCTCTTATTGGAGCGAATTTATCTTCTTCAATTATAAACATATTATTCACAATAAATTCAGGAATATGTAAAGTATTACGTAAATAATTAAATTGTTGTTCAATTGAAAGAATGGCTTCACCTTCAGAGTTCATTCCCCCAACTATACCACCATGAGCTTCTTGGTTAAAGAAATTACCCCATCTTCCAAAAGCCTGAGCAATAATAAAACCAACAGCAACTATATCTAGTATTTTAAATATATCTAATTTTCGTTTGCGAGCATAAAGGATAATCATTATAACTGCGGTAAAGAAAGCTCCATGTATAGCTAGCCCAGCAAAACCAGCAAAACTACCATTTTGAAAACCAAAGAAACTCTGGATTAAACCACCAATACTTCCGTCATAGAAAGCATCCCACTCAGCTATAACATACCATAGCCTAGAACCTAATATAGCTACTGGGACTATCCATAAGAATCCATCTATAAAATCATCCTTTTTCATGCCAATTCTTGGTGCTTCTCTTAAAGATAATAATAACGCTACAATGATACCTAGCATAATAAAGAATGAGTACATATTAATTGATCTACCAAAAATAGTTAATAGACGATTATCATAATTATATATTGCTTTTATTTCTGTATCTTCATCAATTTCAGAAAAACCACTTTCAAAAAAAGACCATCTTAAGAACTTTGAATTTTCCTTATTGTTTGGTTCTTCTGGAGGTACTATTTCACAGGTTTCTTGACTATCACAATTGATTGTTTTTAAAACATCTCCATCATAATCAACAAAAGTAACAGTAAACTCATCAGTTCCATTTTCTGTAGTTTGTTCTCCAGAACTGCAACTAATAAAAAATATTGATAAAAAGATTATAAGTAAACTTAAACTAATTTTTATTGTGTTTTTCATTTTCTAACTCCTGGTTTTTTTTGATTTCTTTATTAAGAGAATAATTAAAATCTTCGGCTGAATTATATCCCATATCTTTGGATTTATAATCTAAAGCAGCAGCTTCAACTAGTGTTGCGGTATTTCTAGCTTCGGTAACTGGTAAAGTTGCATATGAAACATAAGTATCAAATATTTTCTTCCTGCCAGTTTTTAAACCTAAACGATCGTTTTTAAAATCGTCTTGCCATTTATCTAATTCAACAATAATTGATATCCTTTTTTTCTCTCGAAAAGATCTGACCCCAAATAAATAGACTACATTTACTACACCAACACCACGTATTTCCAAAAATTTCTTTAATACATCAGGTGCTTCACCAATAACTACACCTTTTTCAACTTGATAAATATCTACCATATCATCAGCAACCAAAATATATCCACGTCTGATTAATTCAAGTGCAACTTCGCTTTTCCCAATCCCACTCTTACCAGTAATCAATATCCCTACACCGTTTATGTCCATTAAAACCCCATGCATTGAAGTTCTTTCGGCAAGTTTAGCTTGTAAAAAAGCATATAACTCTGTAAATAATGAAGTTGTTTTGTAAAAACTTTTTAGTATTGGTATTTTGTATTGATTACCTAAATCTTTAAATATTTTAGGCACATCAACATTTTTAGAAAAAATAAAGGCTGGAGCCGTTTTTTTAAAAATACTCTCAACTCTTGAAGTTTGTTCTTCTTTAGTTAAAGAATGAAAAAAAGCAGCTTCTTTAGAGCCGATAATTTGAATCCTATCATTTTCATAAAAATCCATCATTCCAGCTAATTCAAGACCCGGTTTAGCAAGTGAAGCGATATTAACAAAGTTATTAATCCCACCCTCACCAGCAATCAATTTTAATTCTAAACCTTCAATAATATCAGAAACTTTTATTTTTGGCATATTTTCACCTTCTACTCTTGCGATTTACAAATAGTTCTATGCGTTTATAAATCACCTTGATTACATATCTTAAGAAACTAAAAACTATAATAAATATTATTGGATGATAAGCACTAATAAAAGAAAAACTACTACCAAACACAATTAAATCTACAAAATACAAATATAACACATTTAACAAGAAAAATATTGTTCCTATAGAATAAATCACAATTTGCATATGCTTCTTAAATAAGTATTTCTTATATAATTCTTCATATAAAGTTAAACCAAACACAATAATTAATAAATATAAATCATTAGTTAAATTACTTATAAACAATTCTTCTAAAACACTAATGATTATAAAAAAAGTAATAAAATTTATTAAAAAACTGATTATTAAATTTATTATAAAATTTCGTGAATAAACAGCGGCTAGATTAATTTTTAAAATTGGATTCCTGCCGCCATATTTCTTTCTATTTTGTTCATTTTGTTTTTTTACTTTTTCAATTAACTTTTCTAAATCTTCAATTTCCTTACGAATTTCTTCTTTAGATTTTTTGTCTTTATCGTTGTTTTTATCGCTCATAAAATCACTCTTCTTATCTATTAATATCATAACATAGTTATTATTAATTTTGTATTTAACTGGTTTTAATTTGTTCTAGAATATCCTTTAAATATTTTCCTGTATATGACTTTTTGCTTTTAGCAACTTTTTCTGGAGTTCCAGTAACAACAATTCTTCCGCCACGTTCTCCCCCTTCAGGACCTAAATCAATTATATGATCTGCAGTTTTAATTACATCTAAATTATGCTCAATTACTATTACTGTAGCGCCTTTATCAACTATATCATTTAGAACTGACATTAATTTTTTAATATCGTGAGTATGTAATCCCGTAGTAGGTTCATCTAATATATAGATTGATTTATCAGTTATTCGCTTATACAACTCTGAAGCTAGTTTTACTCTTTGCGCTTCTCCACCAGATAAAGTAGTTGATGATTGTCCCAACTTAATATAGCCTAAGCCAACATCATTTATCGTTTCTAATCTGCGCTTAACTTTTGGTATTTTGTCAAAAAATTCTAAAGCTTGTTCTACTCGCATATCTAAAACATCCGCAATGTTTTTACCTTTATACTTCACTTGCAAGGTTTCTTTATTATATCTTTTTCCATGACACTCTTCACATTCAACATAAATATCAGGCATAAAATGCATTTCAATTTTAATTACACCATCTCCTTGACAATTTTCACAGCGACCACCTTTAACATTAAACGAAAATCTTCCTTTATTGTATCCTCGCAACTTAGATTCCTTAGTTTTAGCATACAAATCTCTGATATGATCAAATACCCCAGTATATGTCGCTGGATTAGATCTTGGAGTCTTGCCAATAGGAGATTGATCAATATCAATAATTCTATCAAATTGTTGATAATTGTCAATTTTCTTTACCTTTCCTGGTGATTCTCTTCTTCTAGTTATTAAATTAACTAAATTCTTATATAAGACCTCATTTATTAAAGAAGACTTACCAGACCCACTAACGCCAGTAACTAAAGTTAAACACCCAATAGGTATATCTGCATTAATTGATTTTAAATTATTTTGTTTAGCGCCAATTATTTTCAAATACCCTTTATCATGATTGCGTCTTTTCTTTGGTATAGGAATATGTAATTCTTTACGTAAATATTTTCCAGTTATCGATTTTTTATCTTTTAATAATTCCTTTGGTGTTCCGATAAATTCTAATTTACCGCCGTGTTCTCCGGCCCCTGGACCAATATCAACAACTAAATCACTTTCTAAAATCATTTCGTGATCGTGTTCTACTACAATCATAGTATTTCCAAGATTTTTCATCTCTTTTAATGAATTGATTAATCTAATATTATCACGCTGATGAAGACCAATAGAGGGTTCATCTAAGACATATAATACTCCTGTCAGTCTTGAGCCAATCTGTGTTGCTAGTCTAATCCTTTGTGCTTCTCCCCCAGAAAGAGTCATTGAAGCTCTCGAGAGCGTTAAATAATCCAAGCCAACATTAACTAAAAAGCCCAATCTGTCTTTTATTTCTTTTACAATCGGGGTAGCAATTTCTTTATCTTGTCTTTCTAATTGTAAATCTTCAAAAAAATCTAATAAATGAATAATACTAAGATTACTTACATCATCAATATTCTTATTAGCTATATAAACTGATAGTGCTTGTTCATTTAATCTTTTACCATCACAAGATTCACAAACAATATCACTCATCATTCCTTCAATCCAACGTCTAATCATTCTAGATTTAGTGCTCATATATCTTCTTTCAAGCCCATTTATAACACCTTCAAAAGGTTTCTTTGCTTTGTGGAATAATCTTCCTTCTCGAGAAACATATTTGTAATCAATTTCTGCTTCAGAACCATATAAAAGAATATTTTGTTGTTTTTTAGTTAGTTTGTTAAATGGCTTATTTAGGGGAATATCCAAAGCTATAGCAGTTTGTTCTATTTGGCGATAATAAATAGAATCTGTTTTAGCATATTTTTGAAAAACATTTTCCTGCAAGCTTAAACTTTGATCTGGAAGTAAAGCATCAACATCAATTTTGCGATTAAAACCTAAACCATTACAAGTTTTACAAGCACCATATGGAGCGTTGAATGAAAATAATCTTGGTTCTAAATCTTGAATTGTAAAACCACATATTGGGCAAGAAAAATTTTCGCTAAATAATTTTTCTTCACCATCAATTATCGCTTTTACACTTCCATTACCAAGTTTTGCAGCTGTTTCTAAAGAATCATATAATCTTGAAGCAGCTGATTCTTTTACTATTATCCTATCAATTACTACATCTATATCATAACGTTTATTTTTATCCAAAACTATTTCTTGATCTAATTCATAGTTTTCTTCATTTATTCTTACTCTAGTATAGCCTTCTTTCCTAAGTTCAGAAATTTCATCTTTATGCATCCCTTTTTTGTCGCGAATGATTGGAGCTAAAATAATTAATCTTTTCTGGTCATTCTCTAAAATTTTATTTGTCATTTCTTGAATCGATTGCGATTTAATTTCTACTCCGTGTATAGGACAAATTGGTTTGCCAATTCTTGCATATAGTAAACGGATATAATCATAAATTTCTGTAACTGTACCTACAGTAGAACGAGGATTATGAGAAGTAGATTTTTGATCAATAGATATTGATGGGCTTAACCCTTCAATTAAATCAACATCTGGTTTTTTCATATTTCCTAAAAATTGTCTAGCATAAGCACTTAAAGATTCTACATATCTTCTTCTACCCTCTTCATAAATAGTATCAAATGCTAAACTAGTCTTCCCTGAACCGGAAAGACCTGTCATAACTATTAACTGATTCTTTTTAAATTCTAAATTTATGGACTTTAAGTTGTTTTCTCTCGCGCCCTTTATTGTAATATAATCTTTCAAATTTATTCACCTGTGTCTATCATTTTTTTAAAATCATCTTCATTGAGGATTTTAATTTTTAATTCTTTGGCTTTATCATACTTAGACCCTGGACTATCCCCAACTAATAAATAATCAGTATTTTTAGATACCGAAGAGGTGACTGTACCACCTAAATCCTCAATTATTGTTTTAGCTTCTTTTCGTGAATAATCAGTTAAACTGCCAGTTAAAACAAAAGTTTTAGCTGTAAAAGCAGTGTCTTCATATACAGTTGTATCCTTATATTCGGTGTTTAAACCTAAATTACTCAATTCTTTTATTAATTCCAAATTATCTTTATTATGAAAATAGTCTAAAACACTATTGGCAATCGCTTCACCAATATCTTCAATTTCAGAAAGTTCTTCCTTTTTTGCGTTTGCTAAATCTTCTAATGTCTTAAAGTTTTTAGCCAAAATTTTCGCTACTTTAGCACCTACATAGCGAATACCTAAACCAAATATTAACTTATCAAGATTGTTATCTTTACTTGCTTCTATAGCAGAAATTAAATTATCAACACTTTTTTTGCCCAGTCTTTCTTTTTTAACTAAATCTTCTTTATGATTCTTTAATTTAAAGATATCAGCAATATCTTCTAAATAACCATCATTGTATAAATCAGTTATTATCGCTTCTCCTAATCCATCAATATTATAAGCTGGCCGTGAAGCAAAATGTATTAAACCAGCCAAGTGTTTTGCTTTGCAATTAGGATTCAAACAATAATAATCTGCTTCTCCTACTTTTCTTTTTATTTCACTATCACAAACAGGACAATTCTCAATCATTTCAAACTTCTTTTCATTTCCAGTTCGCTTATCAAAATTAACTTCCACCACTTCAGGGATAATTTCTCCAGCTTTTCTAACAATAACATAATCATTTTCTCGAATATCTCTTGATTTAATAAAATCTTCATTATGAAGCGTAGCACGAGATACCTTAGAACCTGAAATATCTACCGGTTCTAATACAGCGACAGGCTTAATAACACCTGTTCTCCCTACTTGAAAATCAATACTATTTAATCTGGATTCTTTTTCTTCAGTTGGAAACTTATATGCAGTTGCCCATTTTGGAAATTTAGATGTATATCCTATTTTATCGTAATATTTTTTCTTATTGACTTTTATAACTACACCATCTATTTCATATGGTAAATCATGTTTGATTTTTTCTATATCGTTAATGAATTCAATAACACAATCAATATTTTTGCAAAGTTTAGTCTTATCATTAATTTTAAAACCTAAAGCTTTTAATTTCATAAGTGTATCATAGTGATTTTTAAAATCATTATGAAAACCAAAATATATATAAGCATCTAAATTTCTTTTACTAACGATTTTTGGATTTAATTGTCTTATAGTTCCTGCCGCAGCATTTCTAGGATTTTTAAAAACATCCTTATCATTCTCCAAACGAGTTTTATTTAACTTATTAAAACTTGCTTTACTTAAAAATATTTCTCCTCTTACTTCTAATTTATCTTCAAAATCAATTTTTAAAGGTATTGATTTAATAGTTTTAACATTTTCAGTAATATCTTCGCCAACTTCTCCATTGCCTCTAGTAGCTGCACGCTTAAAATATCCATCTTGATAGATGATTGAAACTGATAAGCCATCAATTTTTAATTCAACAGTATAAGTATAATTATCAACCGCTTTAGCAATCCTTTTATCAAAATCTCTTACATCTGCTTCACTAAAAACATTGCCCAATGAAAGCATTGGTGTATCGTGTTCTACTTTTTCAAACTTTGAGCTAACTTCTCCACCAACCCTTTGAGTAGGTGAATCTTGAGTTTTTAATTCTGGATTTTCAGATTCTAATTTAATTAACTCTTGCATTAACTTGTCATATTTAGCGTCAGATATACTTGGTTTATCTTCAACATAGTATTCATGATTGAATTTTTTAAGTTTTTCTCTTAATTCTTCAACTCTTTGTTTTACATCCATATAATTACCTCTCAACTTTAAAACTAGGGTGATCTTTTACTAAAGTTTTTATTCCATGAGGAACACTAAATGCTATTTTTACTAAGTCACCTTTAACTTCTACTACAACACCTTTTCCGAAAACTTTATGATTTACTTTGTCAGAAACCTTAATTACTTTATCATCTTTTTTATAATTGTAATTATTAAACCTTGGATGAGAAGTTTTTGATTTTCCTCTTTCGCGTATAAAATTTCTTGCATGATTTGGGCCACGTTTATCAAGATATTCTAACTCAATTTCTTCTAAAAATTGCGATTCTAAATTATCCATATATCTACCATACATAAATCTTGATTTACAATTAGTTAAAAAAACAAGGTCTTTTGCCCTAGTTAAAGCAACATAAAATAATCTTCTTTCTTCATCAATATCATTTGCATTATCACCAGTTGTTCTTATTGAAGGAAATAAAGTTTGTTCAAGACAAGTAATAAAAACCACTCTAAACTCTAAGCCTTTAGCAGAATGAATTGTCATTAAACTAACCGCTTCATCTTCTTTAGTTTCTTCAGCTTCAATATGTAAAACTAAATCATTTAAGAGAGTTACTAATTTATCATAATTAGAAATATTGGGATTATAATCGCTAATTTGTTCAAGAATTATTGTTTTAAATTCATTTAAATTATCTAATTTTCTTTCTGATTGAAAAGTTTTATCTTTTGTAGAATCACTTTTTTCTAACATCTCTCGATAACCACTTCTATCTAATAATAAATCATATGTTTCTAATAAAGCCCGTTTTTCCAACCCTGCTTTTAAATCTGAAATCATTTGTTTAAATTCAATCATTTCATCTCTGGCTTTTCCCGTTAATAAGCCATCTTCATCATTTATACAATCAAATAATTTAAGATTATTTTCTTCAGCATAATTTTGAATTTTTTGGAATGTTACCTTCCCAACTCCTCTTTTAGGTGTATTATATATTCTTGAAAAGGAATAATCATCTCCACTGTTAATTAACAAATGTAAATAAGCAATAATATCTTTGATTTCTTTGCGTTTATAGAAAGATAAATTTCCAACAATTTTATGTGGTAAATTATATTTCAAAAAGATATCCTCAAACCTTCTACTCATTGAATTATTGCGATATAAAACAACAATATCAGAAAGATTAATTCCTTCCCTTCTGAGTTTTCTAATTTGTTCAAAAACATAGTAGGCTTCTTCTTCATCTGTATTGGCACGATAATAGATAACTTTTTCACCCTTACCAAGTTCAGAATACAAATTTTTAGGTATCCTATTTTCATTATTTTTTATTACTGAATTTGCGGCTTTCAAGATTGTATCTTTAGAACGGTAATTCTGATTTAAAATTATTTTTTTGTATTCAGGAAAATCTTTAGTGAATTTTTTTATATTATAAATATTAGAACCTCTAAAAGCATAAATACTTTGATCTTCATCACCAACAATAAAAATATTACGGTGTTTTTTTGCGAGTTCATAGATGATTTGATATTGTAAATTATTTGTGTCTTGAAATTCATCAACTAAAATATATTGGAATTTTTCTTGATAACGCTTTAAAACACCAGAAAAATCTTTTAGGATATTTAAAGGTAAAATTAATAAATCTTCAAAGTCTACAAGATTATTATCTTTAAGATATTTATTATATTCTGGATATATTTGTTGTAACATGCCTTTTATTGGTTCTTCAATTTGGTTAATTGATTTAAGTTTCCCTTTAATCAAACCAACCAGTTTAGCGGTAATATTTGGTGAAAATTGTTTTAAATCATAATTATGTTTTTTTAGAAGATTTTTAATAATATTGGTTGAGTCTTGATCATCAATTATTTGAAAATTTTTATCATAATCTAAATTACTTATTTCTGAACGCAAAAAATTAGCTCCCATAGAATGAAAGGTTGAAATCCAAATATTATTAATTGGAAGGTTAATAAGTTTGTAGACTCTATCTTTCATTTCTGTAGCTGCTTTGTTAGTGAACGTTAAAGCTAGTATGTTCCTAGGAGAAATTCCGGCTTCTTTAATCAAGTAAGCGATTCTATTGGTTAATACACTGGTTTTTCCTGAACCAGCACCAGCAACCGCCATAACCGGACCTTCTACTATCTTAACTGCTTTTTCTTGTTCTTTATTTAGGTTCTTTAAAATCGATTTTCCCAAATTATCACCTTTAAATATTATAACATGATTGCAAAAAAGTATAAACTTATAACCCTTATAAATACAATAAATAAATCAAGGGTTTTTCCCCTTGATTTACTTGAATCTAGATTTTAATTCAACAGTTCTATTAATTATAATATTGTCTTTCGTCGATTCAAAATCAGTTGTGAAGTAACCTTTTCTAATAAATTGAAATTTATCTTCTGGTTTTGTATTTTCTAAGGCTTTTTCAATATATCCTGTTGATGATAACCAAGAATTAGGGTTTAATCTTTCAAAGAGATCTTTTTTATCATCAGAATCAATTAATAGTGGTTCAAACAAATTAAAATTAGCTTTTTTTGAAGTAGTTGCTTCAACAAAATGAATATTACCGTTAGGTTTTCTATCTTTAAACCCTGATCCAGATTTAGTTTCAGGATCATAGGTGCAAAGTAACTCGATTATTTTTCCTGATTTATCTTTAATAACTTCATTACATTTAATAAAATATGCTCGCATTAATCTAACTTCTATTCCTAAAGCCAAACGTTTCCATTTTTTATTTGGTTTATGTTCTATAAAATCTTCTCTTTCAATATAAACATTTTTCCCAAAAGCAATTTTTCGAGAACCTAAAGCTTCATTTTGAGGATTATAAGGAACTTCAATCCATTCAATTTCATCCTTTGGATAATTAGTTATAGTAACTTTTAAAGGATTAATTACTCCGTGTGCTCTTTTCACTTTGTAGTTTAGGTCGTTTCTTAAAGAGTTTTCTAACATTTCACTTGAAACAGTTGAATTAACTCTAGAAAGACCAGTGCTTATAATAAAATCTTTAATTGATTCTTTTGTAAAACCTCTTCTTTTTAAACCAGCTAAAGTTGGCATTCTTGGATCATCAAATCCGTTAACTTTATTTGCTTCTACAAGCATTTTTAAATAGCGTTTAGACATAATTGTGTTAGTAATATTTAATCTGCCAAACTCATATTGATGAGGAACGTGTTCCATTTCACATTTTTCTACAAACCAATCATATAAAACTCGGTGATCATCATACTCTAAAGAGCATAAAGAATGAGTTATTCCTTCTAATGCATCTTGAATCGGGTGTGCAAAGTCATACATCGGATAGATACACCAATCTTTTCCAGTGTTTTGATGTTCAATATGCATTATCCGATAAATCACCGGGTCACGCATATTCATATTAGGAGAGGCCATATCAATTTTTGCGCGTAATGTTTTTTCTCCATCTTTAAATTTACCAGCTTTCATTTGTGAAAATAATTCTAAATTTTCTTCAATAGAACGCTTACGATATGGAGATTCTTTTCCTGGTGTTTTTAAAGTTCCTCGATATTCTCGCATTTGGTCAGCGTTTAAATCACAGACATAAGCTAAACCTTTTTCTATTAACTTCTTTGCTAATTTATAAGATACATCAAAATAATCCGAACCAAACAATACTTTAGCAGGTTTGTATCCTAACCATTCAATATCTCTTTTAATTGCTTCAACAAATGATTTATCTTCATTTGAAGGATTTGTATCATCAAAGCGCAAATTAGTTTTACCGTCAAAATTATTTGCTAGTTCAAAATTCATTACAATTGCTCTAGCGTGACCAATATGTAAATAAGCGCTGGGCTCAGGTGGAAATCTAGTAACAATTTCATTTACTTTTCCAGACTTTAAATCTTCTTCCATAATAGTTTTAATAAAATTTGATTCCATATTATCCTCTCATTCTAAATCTAATCTTGAATATCCATTTATATATAAATCATCAGATTCACCATTTTTTTTATATTGGAAATATCCCGCAGCGGCTATCATAGCTGCATTATCTGTACAGTATTGCATCTTAGGAAAATACACTGGAATATCAGTGATTTTCGCCTTCATTTTTTTTCTTAATCCTGAATTAGCTGCGACTCCACCCGCAACTATTACTTGTTTAACCTTGTATTTATTTTTAGCTTGAATTGTTTTCTTAACTAAAACATCAGTTACTGCTTCTTGAAAACTAGCACAAAAATCATCAATATTAATCTTCTCATTTCTTTGCTTCATATTATGATGAGTATTAATCACATGAGATTTAAGTCCAGAAAAACTAAAATTAAAATCATTGCTATTAATCATTGGCCTTGGAAAATCCAAATTATCTTCTCCGCCGCCAGCAAGTCGATCAACTACCGGACCACCCGGGTATTCTAAACCTAATACCCTTGCAATTTTATCATAGGCTTCTCCAACCGCATCATCCTGTGTTTCGCCTAGTTTAGTGAAATCATAGTGTTCTTTCATCAAAATTAATTCAGTATGGCCTCCAGAAACAACTAATGCTAATATTGGAAATTCCATTCCTTGTTCAATATAATTAGCGTAAATATGACCACTAATATGATGAACTCCAATAATTGGAATACCATAATTTAAACTAATTACTTTAGCAGCGTTTATCCCGATTAGTAACGATCCAATTAATCCCGGACCTTTTGTAACTGCAATTAAATCAATATCTTCAAAATTTAAATTAGCTTTTTTCATCGCTTGATCAAAAACATAAGTAATCCCTTTAATATGTTCTCTAGAAGCAATCTCAGGCACTACTCCCCCGTATACTTTATGAATATCAATTTGTGATAAAACTTCATTTGCTAAAACAACATTGCCATCTCTAACAATGCTAACGCTTGTTTCATCACAACTTGTTTCAACGCCTAATACATTCATTTATTTCACTTCCTATAATTTTCTATACAATAATAATGCATCTTCATTATTATTGTAATAATTTTTTCTAATGCTTACTTCTTTAAAACCAAAACTTTTATACAAATCTATTGATTTTTTGTTTGTGATTCTTATTTCTGAACTTATTTCTTTTATTTTTTTTATTATAGTATTTGAACAAGTAATCTAAAAGTATTTTTGCATACCCTTTATGTAGTTCACTAGGGTTTATGGCCAAACTATACATCTGTTATTTATCTTTATCTAGCCATCTTATGGTATAACCAATACTGGTAGATTTATTTTCTAAGATAAAACAATTTAATAAAGGATTATTAAATATTTCATTAGAAATCCCACGCTTTGATGTTTTATTAAAATATAAATTATCGTATTTTTGAATAAAACATAAATCATTCTTGGTTGCTTTCCTTATATTTGAGTTCATTATTTTAGATTTCTTTCAGCTTCAGTTATCCTTAAATAATTTGGTGTTAAATTATGAATATCTTCAATCTTAACCATTAAGTTTGAATCAATTATTTTCTTTAAATTAGGTTTTCCAAACTCGATTACTTCATATTTTTCTATTATGTTGCTTTTAAATGATTCAATATTTTCTAGTGTATCATTTTTTAGATAAGTCAATTTCCTCTTTTTTTGATTAAAAAAAGCCATAAAAGCATTATTTCTTCTTGCATCTATTAAAGGTAAAATATATTTTTGCTTAGAAGTAGAAGCTAATAATGCTAATGATGATACTTGATAAATATTTATATTATTTAAATAACCTATCATTTTCCCAACAGTCACGCCAATTCTTACTCCTGTATAACTTCCTGGTCCTACACCTACTATTATTTCATCTAAATCTTGTAAGGAAATTTCCGCATTCTTTAATAATTCAGCTAATAAAGGAATAATAGTCACAGAATGATTATTGTCTCCTTCTTGATAAATAGATGACACTTCCTTATCATCTATCATTAAAGCTAAGTATATATATTTAGTCGCTGTATCTATCGCTAATCTCTTCAACGATTTTTTCATATTTATCACTTCCTTCAATAATTACATCTCTAGTAGTTTCATCAATAAATTTAAAAGATATTTTAAGAATATCTTTTGGTAACATGATATCAATATATTCACACCACTCTATAATAGCGATGCCTTTACCATAAATATAATCATCTAATTCATAATCATATCCTATACCTTCTAACCTATAAACATCCATATGATATAAATCCAGCTTGCCTTTATAAGTTTTTAGAATTGTAAAAGTAGGTGAATTTAAAACATCCTTCACACTAATTTCTTTAGCAAAATATTTAGTAAAAGTGGTTTTGCCCGATCCTAAATCACCACTTAATCCTATAATCATTCCAGGAAATATATACTCGGAAATTATTTTTGCTAGTTTATATGTATCTTCTTGAGAATTTAATCTTTTTCTAATTTTCACTTTAACTCCTTAAATTCAATAATATTATACTAATGATTATATCATAAAATGATTAAATTCACAGTTTAAGCGATGCTTAACATAAAAAAATATTTAATATTTAGTTATTTAAATAGTATGATATAATAACCTTATCTGGTTCGCGAACTGAAAGGGGCTTAATATGTTTTTAATAATTCACAATCCACTTTCTAGCAATAGAAAATCAAAAAGAAAAACAAAGAAGATTGTCAAATATTTTCAAAAAAAAGGTATAGAATTTATTTTGCGTTCTACACTTAAAATAACTAATTTAAAATCATATTTAAATAAAAGAAAAAATATTACTGATATTTTGTTTCTAGGTGGAGATGGTTCAATAAATTATTTAATTAATAATGTTAATCTTGAAGAAATTAAACAAAATATTTATCTAGCAAAAAGTGGTTCAGGTAATGATTTTTTAAGATCACTTAAACCACTAAAATCAGCTGAAGTAACAATTGGTGAAGCTACTTTAGATGATAAAGAAAAAGTAAAATTTATCAATGGTTGTGGTTTAGGTTTTGATGGATTAGTTTCTCATTATGTAAATAATGATTCAAAAAAAGGTAAGTTATCTTACTTAATAAATGTTTTTCGTGCACTTCTCAATTATAGAAATCAAACAATAAATCTTATTATTGATAATAAAGAATATAATTTTAAAAAAGCTTACATTGCTTCTATTCAAAACGGTCGTTACTTTGGAGGAGGAATGAAAGCTGCTCCTAATGCTAATCTTGAAGATGATAGTTTTTATGTGGTCGTCGCACATAATTTAAATAAATTATTATTACAACTTTTATTATTAACTATCTACCCAGGTTGGCATAGATATATTAAATCAAAAATTACTATATTAAAAGGCAGAAACATTCAATTAAACCTAAATCAACCAGTATATTTCCAAGCTGATGGTGAAGTAAAAGCAAACATCACTAAAATATCTGTAAAAGCTAAACAAAAAAAATTGCTGCACGCATATTCTAAAAATATATTTTAACAAATAACAAGCACTATCATAATCGATAGTGCTTATTTTTTATAGTTTTTTCTTTAATTCTTTTGTTAATTTTTCAAAACCAGGTTTTTCTAATAAAGCAAACATATTTTTTTTATAATTTTCTACTCCTGGTTGATTAAATGGATTAACCCCTAAGAGATATCCACTTATAGCACAAGCTAGTTCAAAAAAGTAAACCAAATATCCAAAACTATATGCAGATATTTTTGGAATTGTTATCATCATATTTGGCGTTTTACCATCTAAGTGTGCAAGTCTAGTCCCTTTAATCGCTTGTTTATTAACATAGTCGATGGATTTTTCTTTAAGATAATTAAGCTGATCTAAATTTGCTTTATTTTGCCCAATTAATAAATCTTTCTCTGGTTTATCTATATTGATAATTGTTTCAAAGATAATATTTTTACCATCTTGGATAAATTGTCCTAATGAATGTAAATCGGTTGTAAAAGATGCACTAGCAACAAATAATCCTTCCCCATCTTTACCTTCTGATTCACCAAACAATTGCTTCCACCACTCAGAAAAATAGTTTAATTTAGGCTCACTATTAACCAATAACTCAACTGCGAATTTATCACGATATAATAAATTCCTTAAAGCTGCATACATAAATGCATCATTTTGATAAATATCTTCTTTAAGATAAGTATCCTTGGCTTCTTTTGCTCCTTCAAGCATTTTTAAGATATCAATTCCAGCTACCGCTATTGGCAATAACCCTACTGGTGTAAAAACTGAATAACGACCGCCTATATCATCAGGAACAATAAAAGTTTTATATTTTTTTGTATCAGCTAAGCTTCTTAAAGCCCCTTTATTTTTATCTGTAGTCGCATATATTCTTTTATTTGCACTAGTTTCACCATATTTATCTTCAAGTAATATTTTCAAAGCTCTAAAAGCGATTGCTGGTTCAGTAGTAGTCCCAGATTTAGAGATTACATTAATTGAAAAATCTTTTGTTTTTAAATAATCTATAAGTTCACTTAGATAAGTTGAAGATAAATTTTGCCCCGCAAATATTACTTCAGTTTTTGAAGTTAATTTAAAATATGATTTCATATATTCTATAGCCGCTTTAGCGCCTAGGTATGATCCACCAATTCCAATAACTACCAAAACATCAGCTTGTTTTTGGATTTTTTTACTAGTTTTAATAATATCATTAATCATATCTGGATTATAATTTCCTACAGTGTCTAGCCACCCTAAAAAGGCATTCCCTAAACCTGATTTATTATCCAATTTATTTTTTGCTCTTGAAACTTCAGTTTGAATTTCATCCAAGCTATCTTTGTTAATAAATGCTAAAATATTTTCATAATCCAATTTTAAATATTTTTCTTTCATAATGGCCCCCTAGGCTTTAAGATTATCTGATATCTAAACTTTTGTCAATAAAAAACAACGAAATTATTCGTCGTCTTTTTGATACTTTTTTACCCAAGCTTTAAGCTGGGTTTCAAAAGGTTTGAATCCAGTTTTTAAATCTGTTGATTCTCTTTTTTTACGTCCGGTCTTATTTTGACTCTTATAACTGAAGCTAATTTTATCACCATCTACTTTAATTACTTCGACAGTAACTTCATCACCAACACTAAGATAGTCTTCGATATTTCTTACATATCCATCGCTAATTTCAGATATATGAATTAAACCATCATATTTATCTTCTACTTTAACAAAAGCTCCATAAGATTTTATATTAGTAATACGACCTTTGACGATGTCACCTTGTTTCATAATTAACACCCCTCAAAGAAACTGATAATATTATATCATATAATCAGTTTTTATCAAGCAAGAGAGTTTTTAATTTTTCACTTAAAAAGAATAACCTTAGGTTATTCTTTCTTATCTTCAAAATTATGAGCTATTGATGAAGCAGCTGCAGCTGCAATAGCCCCAATAATATCATCTAAAAAGGTATTACATTTATTTGGTTTTTTTCCTTCTTCATCTAATTTACCAATAATACCCGGTTTTAATTTATCAACATATCCAAAGTTAGTAAAACCAATTGAACCATATACATTAACAATAGATAAAACTAATATTTCATCAATTCCATATAGAGGATTATCTCCATTTATAAGGGTTTCTAGTGGTTCGGATAATTTATTTTCTTCGGCTAATCTATCTAATTCAATGCCAGTTAAAATTGCGTTTTGAACTTCTCTTTTATCTAATACTCTTTCAATTGCGTCCATACAATCTTTGTGTTTAATGCTAGGAATATATTTCTTTTGTAAATCATAAACAATTTCTGCTATATCTTTAATCGTAACCCCGCGATCAATTAACAAATTTTTTGATATTGCTTTCATCTTATCATTTGAATTTATCATTTCTATTCCCATATATGTTCAACTCCAATTACTCCAGGAACTCTTTCTAATAGTGTATCTTCAATTAAATCATTCATAGTTGTATCAAAACCAGCACAGCCAACACAAGCTCCTTTGAGTTTCACATAAACTATACCATCTTCAAACTTAACAAACTCTATATCTCCACCATCTCGATTAATATATGGTCTAATTAATTTGATTACAGCTTTTATCTCTTCAATAATTTCTTCATATTTCATTTGTAACACCTCACTTATTCTTTGTTTTGTTCACCGTTGTTTTGATTTTCTTTATACTGATTGTTTTTTAATATGTAGTATGCGCAATTAGGAGCGCATGATTCTGCTAGATAGTCGGGTATTAATTCATAGTTATCTTTAGTAAAACCTTTAAGTCTTAATAACCCTGCAGAGTAGTCTCCTACAATAAATTTATATTTATGAAAATAATCAACATAACGATTATTAAAATCATCTAAAACAAAAGCATCACGATAATTTTTTAATAAGTCAAACATTCCATGTTCTGTCTCTAACATCTTACCACTTCCTAGCGTAACTATTTTAACACAAACTCATTACAATTTGAAAAAATAAGTCTTGTTAATTTTTTAATCTAAAATAAAATCAGATTTTTCTAAAACAACAATTGCCTCACACATAATTCCTTTTTCTTCCCCAACAAATCCTAAACCTTCAAAAGTAGTTGCTTTAATAGATATTTGTTTTGGATCACAATCTAGTAATTCGCCAATCAATCTACGCATATCATTTATGTAAGGCCTAATTTTAGGTTTTTCTAAAGATACCATACAATCCAAATTTGATATTTCGTAATTTTTTTTGTTAACATAATTAAATACTTCTTTTAAAATTAACTTAGAATCATAATCTTTGAACTTTGGATTATCTTCAGGAAAAAACTTTCCTAAATCACCTATTGCAAGAGCACCTAACAAAGATTCAGCTATTACATGTAATAAACAGTCTCCATCGGAATAACCAGTAGATCCTTTGTAATGATCAATCTCTAAACCACCTAACATAAATTTTTCGCCCTCTTCTAAAGGGTGAACATCTTTTGAAAATCCAATTTTAATCATAGTAAATCCTCCATTATATTTAAATCAAATTCTGATGTTACTTTTATATTGTTTTCATTGCCTTTAATTAGTTTTACTTCCTTATTCACTTCATAAAATAATAAAGAAGCATCATCAATATATTGCTTTTTATTTTTATTCGCAAGTTTATATGCCGTTTTTAGCTCTGTTGTTTTAAAACCTTGAGGTGTTTTTATTAGAGCAATTTTATCCCGATTAATATAACCCTTTATAATG